>NZ_JBBOYK010000001.1:2220000-2271052 GCF_038008045.1 Paenibacillus sp. FSL P2-0173 | reverse complement strand
TGTCTGCGGAGTCGCTTTTTTTGTTTTTAGGCTGTGATGCAGGATTAAACTGCTTCCGTATCACTCGCCAAAGAGGAATCGCTGTTGGCGATGGGATGACGAACGATTTTAACTTCATAGAACGTGATTTTATTTTCAATAATATAGTCCGGAATTTGACGGTGGCTATGGGATTCGCGGAACGCTTCGCTTTTCGTCCAGCCTTGGAAGTTCTCCTTTTCTTTCCAGCGTGTACTGATCGTTACTTCCTCATAATCCTTCGTGTTTTCAGTCAGCAGCACTTCCAGACCGAGAAAACCTTCCATTTTTTCAACTTTTCCTTCTTTGTTAAATCTTTCGATGAGTAGATGTGCATTGCCCGGTGTGATTTTAGATGTATTTGTAACGATAACCATATTAAATTCCTCCTGAATGATGTGGTATGGTCGGTATAATAACCGGATAGCCATTCTCAAATTTGATGGTAGCGTTCATTTCATAAATGTCGCGAAGAAAAGCAGACGTCAAAATCTCACGGGGTTCGCCGGCAACGGCGATTCGTCCCTTTTTAAGCGCAATCATATGATGACAATAGGCCGCAGCTTGCTGCAAATCATGCAGTACCATAACAATCGTCAAGCCGGACTCGTGATTGATACGCCGCAGCATATCCATAACTTCAAATTGGTGGGCGATATCCAGAAAAGTAGTCGGTTCATCGAGCAAAAGAATATCCGTTTGTTGGGCCAAGGCCATTGCAATTCGTGCTTTTTGTTGTTCACCTCCCGATAGAGTATGGAACATCCGATCTGCATAGGGCTGGATGCCCGTGATCTTCATGACATGGTCCACGATTTGCTGGTCCTGTCCGGTATGGCGTACCCTCAAGCCCTTGGCATGAGGAGATCTTCCGTAAGCGACCAGCTCGCGGACCGTCAATAACGGCAGCATATCCTTCATTTGCGGTAGCATTGTAATCGTCTGGGCAAAATCACGCCGCTTGTATTCCTGCACGGGCTTGCCGAGGACGGAAACCTGACCCTGATCCTGCTTGAGCAGCCGGGTCATGATCCGCAAAAGCGTGGACTTGCCTGAACCGTTCGGTCCGACGATCGCGGTGAGCTGACCAGCGGGCAAGGTGATATTCACATCGTCCAGCTTGAAATACCCACGTTGTATGGAGATATGCTCACCCTGAATGGCTGTCATCCAAAATTCCCCCGTTTCTTGAGCAGGATTAAGAAGAACGGTGCCCCGATGACGGCCAGCAAAATACCTACAGGCAGTTCAATCGGGTCAAACCAGGATCGCGCCACCGTATCTGCGAGAACAACCAGCGTTCCGCCGCCCACAATGGAAAGGGGAAGGAGGAAACGATAATCTTCCCCGATCAGCAGCCGTATGACATGGGGAACGACCAGTCCTACAAAGCCGATCAACCCGGCTACACTGACTGCTGTACCGGCAAGCAGGGCAGAAAGCAGGATAATGAGCATGCGTTGAAGCTCTACTCGCTGGCCCAGCAGCTGTGCTGAATCGTCGCCCAGCAGCAGTAGATTAGCAGGTTTAATCGCAAAGAAAGAGGCGATTAATCCAATGATGGCGTAAGGAGCCATGAACTCTAGATGATGCCAACTTCTTCCGTTTAATCCGCCGGATAGCCAAGGAAGAACGGCCTGTACGCGGTCGCTGTACATGACCATTACGCCGTTGGTGAGTGCGCCCAGCAGCGCGTTGATCGCAACGCCAGCGAGCACAATTTTAACAGGCGATGCCCCTCGGTCCCAAGCCAGCAGATAAATGACGATTGCGCTCAGAAAGGCTCCCAAAAAGGCGGTTATCGGAAGAAGGTAGCTAAGCTGTGGAAGCATCACCATGGTAATGACGGCGGCAAGTCCACCTCCAGCCGATACACCAATAATGCCAGGGTCAGCCAATGGATTTTTCATAACACCTTGAAGAAGTGCTCCGGAAGCTGCAAGACAAGCTCCTACGAGTAAACCTACTAATACTCTGGGTAGCCGGAGATCCATCAGGATCGTGCGATATGTAGAATCATCATTATGTAGCAAAACATGATTAATTTCTTGAAGTGGAATCGACACCGAACCGTAGGCCAGACCGTACACAGAGACGGCCAGCAGTAGAATCGGAAGGGTAATCCAGGCGATGGTGCGTCTTCTGGCGCGCTGTAGTTTGTTCATCTCCATCGCCTATTTCGCCGGATACAGCTTTTGATGCATCAAATCCAGCGCTTTAGTGACACGTGTGCCCGGATTCGTACCGAACAGATCTGAAGGTAAAACCTCGACCTGATTGTTTTTGACTGCTCGGATTCCGTTCCAAGCTGCATTTTCCTGCATTTCCTTTATAAATGCGGCTTTAACATCTTCCGTATTGCCATGGGTCATGATGAAGATGTAGTCAGGGTCAGCCTGTATGATGCGTTCTGTGTTCAGCTGCGCGTATTGTGGGAAATTTTGCAGGCCCGGAAAATCAGCGGCGATGTTGGAGCCACCTGCAGCTTCCAGAATGTTTCCACTCAGTGAATTCGGCAGTGCCGCCATATACGTAGCCGGGGCTCCGTATACTAGCAACACCTTCGGTTTGGAGGCAGAAGCGGTTTCCTTTTGCAGCTTAGCTATTTGTTGGTCAATTTGCTGATTTAGCTTCACGGCCTGAGCCTGCTTTTGCAGTAATTGTCCGAACAGCGTAATTTGCGACTGAATATCGTGAACTGAATTGGCTCCCGTCAGCAGCAGCTGTGAACCGACTCCTTCAATGGCTGGAATGTCTTTTTCATTCATAGGATAATTGCCTAGCACGACATCCGGTTTGAGCATCGTAATTTTCTCCAGATCGACTTCATGAGTGGAGCCTACTTGCTGAACATTCTCAGCAGCAGGTACGACGGCAGTTCCATTGGAGGTGGGCCTGCCTACGGCAGTTCCACCCAATGCGTATATGATATCCAGATCGCCATTGCTGAGCGCAATGATATGTTGTGGGACCTTTTGAAACGCCAACGTCCGTTTTGAAAAATCAGTAACTTGAATCGCCGCACCGCTTGTCGTACCAGAAGTGGCAGATACGGATGCACTGGTTGGTTTGTGATCTGCGGTCGAGGCACCATTACTACATCCCGTAAATGCCAATAAAAGCGCTGCGGACGACCACAACACATAAGATTTCATGTTATTCCTCCTGCAATTTTTGAGTTAAACAATAATGATAATCATTTTCATTTATGTATAAGAGAATGATAATGAATATCACTGGGGATTGTCAATTGAAAAAAACAAATTTTAAATAAATTTTGAACTAAAAATAAAAGGGATATATTCGAATTATAGAAGAAGGAACTACAAATTTTTCTTAAAAAATAGCATATATCAAGGGGTTATGTACATGCAAATACATATTGACATTTTCGAAAAGTGTAAGATATATTGGTGATGGGTTTACTTTATTTTGCGAAATTCTGGAATAGAAAGGTGGGAAGACACGGCTCAAAAAGAGCTATTTTTTTTAATTATCAATTGAGAATGATAATCAATTACTTAAATTCTCGTGGGGAGGGACTGCTGTCATAATGAAGAAGGGGTATTCTGCAATTATTGCTGTGTTTCTGCTGGTGAGTGTGCTGAGCTTTTGGCCAACTTCGTCATCTGTAGTAGCCGCTGCGGCTTCTCCAAAATTGGCGGATGGTACATACACGCTCAAATACAATATCCTCAAGGCAGAAAATGATTCGGTGTCCATGGCTAATGATTATTTTGAAAAACCAGCTAAGTTGTATGTAAAAAAAGGTCAAATGACCATGCAAATTAAGCTGAATCATAGCGAATGGACAACCGGGTTTAAAGTAGATTACAAAGGCAAAATCATCGATACAAAGGTCATCCATAAGGATGCCAAAACCGATACCCGCACCGTACAATTTCCAATTACGAGTGTGAACAGCCCGCTAATCTCTAAAATCCATGTTACTGTCCCTGCGTATAACTACGATCATGATTATACGATCCGCTTCGCTTTTGATTCCAAAAGCGTCAAAAAAATAGCAGCCGTCCAGTCAGCAAAATCAACTAAATCTTCCAAGAAGTAAATTCAAGCCATCTTTATCGTTCATAAAATCAACATAAATTCAAGCATAAAAAATTGAGGAGTGTGTGTAGATATGAATATGGTAATGAATCGCTTTGAGCAATTTTCTTTTAAGAAGGTATTTGTAGCATTGATCATGACAGCGCTTGTTTTTGCACTCGTTGCTCCATTCTCAGCTAAAGCGGCAGCAGCCGACGGCACGTATAACGTAGACTATACTGTTTTGAAGGATCAAACCAATGAAACTTCTCGATTGGATAGCTACCTGACGAAGCCTGCTCAGGTTACGGTAGCTAATGGCAAAAATGTCGTTCGTCTGACTGTGAAAAGCAGCAATCTGATTACAACGTTCAAAGTAGAGCAAAATGGCGTACTGCAAGATGCGACTGTAGTAAGCACAGATACTGCTAGCAACACTCGTGTAGTGGAATTCGAAGTTGCTGATCTGAATGCAAAAGTGAATGCTTACGCTGAAATCACAATTCCAGTAATCGGCTACACAGGCAAGTACGATGTACAACTGCAATTCGACGAAATCTAATCCAAAATAAAACGTAAAAGGAGATTAAAAACATGAACATGATTATGAATCGTATGGAAAAATTGTCTTTGAAAAAAGTAATGCTTACTGTACTGATGGCAGCGCTTGTTTTTGTGGTACTAGCTCCATTTTCTGCCAATAAAGCGAATGCGGCTTTGCCTAATGGAACGTATCAATTGCCTTATACCGTTTATAAAGATGGAACCACTCAGCCATCCTACATGGATACAAATGGTTATGTGAAAAAACCAGCCACACTGATTGTTACGAATGGTCAATATAAAGTGAGAGTAGCTATTACCAAAAGTGCTTGGGTTACTGAATTCAAAACTCAACAAAGCGGTCAGTATGTGAATGCGACTGTAGTAAGCACATCAGGGGATACAAGAATAGTCGAATTCCCTGTAACTAGCCCGTCTCAAAAATTGAACGTTAAACTGCATGTAAGTGTGCCTGCAGAATACACTGGTGGTATTCCGTACGATCACGACTATGTGGTTCAATTCCAATTCGACGACAGCGATATCTAAGACTTCTTTTTGAAAATATAATTTTGAATTGAATACTCATTTGGAGCTTAGTTTCAAAGCTCCAAATGAGTATATTTTAAGTAGGGGGATACATCACCTTGAAAAGCCGATTTAACAAATTTATAACGACATTTGCTGCTGTTTTAATGTTGTTTTCTTTATTTTCACCGTACGTAGGAGCAACACCTGAGGATGAGTTCACTTCGTTGAATTTGCCCGATTTAAGCACTACAGTCACTAGTGCTACTTATGCTACTTATGAGATTCCGGTAGAAGTGCCCAGCACATATGCTGAGCCTACCAATGCTGTGACCACTACTGATGCGACCTATGCAGATGGAGAATACCTGATTGATTACAAACCTTTAAGAAAGACAGTCAGCGGTAGCACTAGGGATTCAAGCTTCAAAACAAACTATACCTATCCTGGAGATTTGATCATTAAGGATGGAAAATACCATTTTTCATTTAAGTTTGCGGAATCTCAAGGTCTTTCGAAATTTTTAGTTGAACAAAACGGGGAAACAGTTCCCGCAAAAATAGAGGTGGATTCTGGGAAAACTTCCGGGACTGTAAGCTTCGATGTTTATGATTTTCATCAAAATGTAAATACGGAGTTTGGATTTAATAGCAGTTCTCCATGGTATGTAGATACCGATCCAGACCGTTCAGTGAAGGAATGGATTGAGTTTGATCCTTCCAGTTTGAGACTTAAAAACTCAACGGAGAATCCAACGGTTCCACCTGTAACACCACCGGTAACGCCTCCTAATACAGGAGAGAAACTCGCTGATTTGGACTTTACCCTTTTGAAAGATGAAAGCAATGAAAAGTCAATGATGGATGGGTATACGGAGAAACCAGGCTCTCTAATTGAGCGTGGTGGTAAACGATATGTCCAATTTACATTAAAGAACAGTAAGCAGATTGATGGTTTCAAGGTAGAGCAAGATGGAGTGTTAACCGACACCTCTGTTGTAAGTGAAGATCAAACTGCGAATACACGAATGATCGAGTTTGAAGTAAAAGATCTGCCTGCCAAGCTCAACGCATGGGTGAGCATCAACTGGCCTGAGCTGGGCTACGTGAATACTTATAATGTAGATCTTCAGCTGGCTTCTGTATCCGTACCATCAGATTTGGCGGATGGAACGTACTCGATTAACTTTAACGCGCTGCATGCCACAAAAGATCAATCGTCAGCCATGGCACAATATCTGTTGTCTCCAGCGACTTTGACGGTATCGAAGGGGCAAAAAGAAGTTTCCTTTACCATTAAAGACAGCACCACAGTAACGGAGTTCAAAACAGAACAAAACGGAACGTTAACAGATGCGGATATTGTAAGTGAGGACAAGACAGCCAATACGCGTGTTGTGAAATTCAAAGTAGCGGATTTGGACGCGATTTTAAATGCACAAGTACATGTGAGCACGACCTATCCAGGTGGGGTTTATGAAATGGATCATAAACTTCGTCTTCAGTTCGATAAAAACAGTATCTCGGGAACGGACAACGGTTCATCTCCAGTAACGTCAAATCTGGACTTCACGCTGTTAAAAGACGGTTCAAGTGAAAAGTCAATGATGGATGGTTATACAGAGAAACCAGGCGCTTTGATTGAACGTAATGGCAAGAAGTATGTACGTTTTACATTGAAAAACAGTAAGCAAATTGATGGCTTTAAGGTAGAACAAAATGGACTATTAACTAATGTTGCTACAGTAAGTGAAGACAAAACTGCGAATACACGAGTTATTGAATTCGAGGTTAAAGAAATACCTGCTAAGTTAAGCGCATGGGTAAGCATCAACTGGCCTGAGCTGGGCTACGTGCATACTTATAATGTAGATCTTCAGCTGGCTTCTGTACCCGCACCATCAGATTTGGCGGATGGAACGTACTCGATTAACTTTAACGCACTGCATGCCACAAAAGATCAATCGTCAGCCATGGCACAATATCTGTTGTCTCCAGCGACTTTGACGGTATCGAAAGGGCAAAAAGAAGTTTCCTTCACCATTAAAGACAGCACCACAGTAACGGAGTTCAAAACAGAACAAAACGGAACGTTAACGGATGCGGATATTGTAAGTGAGGACAAGAATGCTAATACACGTGTTGTGAAATTCAAAGTAGCGGATTTGGACGCTATTTTGAATGCACAAGTACATGTGAGCACGACCTATCCAGGTGGGGTTTATGAGATGGATCATAAACTTCGTCTGCAATTTGATAAGAGTAGCATCACTAATGCAACATCCCCGGTTGATCCTGGGACGCCAGGTACGCCTGGAAAAGTTTTAGCTGATGGAACGTATTCGATCCAGTTCAATGCATTGCACGCAACAAAAGATCAAAAATCGGCAATGGCGCAATATTTATTATCTCCGGCAACACTGACGGTATCAAAAGGCAAGTATGAAGCTTCCTTCACGATCAAAGACAGCGCCACAGTGACGGAGTTCAAAACAGAACAAAACGGAACGTTAACAGATGCAGATATCGTAAGCGTGGACAAGAAAGCGGACACACGTGTTGTGAAATTCAAAGTGGCCGATTTGGACGCTATTATGAATGCACAGGTACATGTGAGCACGACCTATCCAGGTGGGGTTTATGAGATGGATCATAAGCTTCGTCTTCAATTTGACCGCAGCAGCATTGCAGTAAAAGGAACAGACGGCGGCACAACTCCCGTGACTGAAAACGGCAGATACAGCATTGATTTCTCCGTACTCAAAAATGGAAGCAATGAAATATCTGTGATGGATGGCTATATGCAGAAACCAGCCACGCTGTTAAGACAGTCCGGTAAAAATGTGATTCAGATCAAAATGGACAAGAGCAGTTGGATTAAAACGTTCAAAGTAAATGGTGCAGAGGCTCAGGTTGTCGATCAATCGAGCTCCGCAGATACAAGAACAGTACAATTCGAAGTACCCAATCTGTCGGATAAAGTGACAGTAAATACGCATGTCATCGTACCTGGATTGGATTTGGGTGGCATCCCTTATGACCACGTATATGATGTGCAGTATCAATTCGAGCCTGCTACCATTCGCAGCTTTGTCGAGCCTTCCTCTTCGGGTGCAGCTGATCCCATTGTTAAATTGGATTTCGACAAGCTTGCCAATGGTAAATATGCTTTGAAATTCAGTATCGTTTTGTCTGATGGTTCCACAGGAGTGGATTCTCCGGCTCAACGCTTCATCACTGACGAATCGGCGCAATTGGTCGTGGAAGGCGACAAACGGTTTGTAGGTCTGAAGCTGCAAAACAGTAATGAAGTGAAGGCGCTGCGCATTTGGGACAACGCAAGCGGGGACTACCGAGACGCAGAAGTGACACAGGAAGATGCAGCAAGCAATACGAAGCACGTTCGTTTTAGCGTGAATGACTTTAAAAACAATGTAAAAGGCCAACTGGTTGTCTATGAAGCCCCTAAAGTGGCAAGTGCCACTCCGATGGTCTTTAAGACTGAGGATCGGGTAGAGAAGGTATACGATTTTGAATTTAAATTTAACACCAGTGATGTTTCTTACTACAACGAAACTAAAGCAGACGAAGTAGAGCAAGGGAAAAACAACTTAGCGGATGGAGAGTACAGTGCGAACTTCCGTGTGCTGGCGAACGGAACGGACAAG
Source organism: Paenibacillus sp. FSL P2-0173 (assembly GCF_038008045.1). Taxonomy (NCBI): domain Bacteria; kingdom Bacillati; phylum Bacillota; class Bacilli; order Caryophanales; family Paenibacillaceae; genus Paenibacillus; species Paenibacillus sp. FSL P2-0173. Next base: position 2,262,248 of record NZ_JBBOYK010000001.1, on the reverse strand, counting down.
GATTCTCTAGCGGCTCCTTTTGTACAGAGTCTAGCGAAGTTGATTGTGAAAAATGGGAAGGTTCAGGCTCATGTAACCGTTACGGACAACCAGGCTTTGAAGCTGTTCCAAACGGATTTTGAAGGCCGTTATGCCAATCCGACGATTATGGGTTCGGACACCAAAGGTGATACGCACACTATTGCGTTCGAAGTGCCTGATCTGGATAAAAAGTTGAGTGTGTACACACAGGTATATCTGCCTGAGAAATACATTCTAAATGAGAAATTCGGCGGACAGATTCAATTTGACCGTGCATCGCTTAAAGGTGAGGGAGTCAATGCAGCTACAACTGCAACCGCTACTGAACCGACAGCGGCCTCTACGGACAAGGCAGCAGAAACGACCACACCTGTGACAGAAAAAAAACCAGTAGTTGAGCAACTGGCTCAAACGGCTTCCGAGAAGCAATACACGATTAATTACAACGTATTTAAAGAAAAAACGAGTGAAGCTTCCGTTATGGACGGTTATCTCGACAAGCCAGCCACACTGATTGAAAAGGGAGACAAGCGCTATATCCAAGTGACCTTGAAAAATAGCTCTTGGATGCCAGCTCTCCAAGTAGAGCAAAACGGTACCCTGAAAGATGTGGAAGTAATCTCGACATCCGGCGATACACGTGTCGTTCAATTCGAGGTAGGGGACTTGTCTCAGAAAATTGGTGCTTACACACACGTCATTGTGCCTGGTTTGGTTCTTGGCGGAGTGCCGTATGATCACTGGTATACAGTTCAGTTCCAATTTGATGAAGAAAGCCTAAAAGCGAAGTAGCCTCAGGTTGTGATAATCAATGTAGTCTGAATAACAGCAAAGTTTGTATGCGAGCAAGTCTTGGTGCCCCGGCATCAAGACTTGTCAGCATTTACATACCCGAGGAATTTGCAAAAATCCAATAAGCGACTTCTAATGAACAATATGTAGATCGAAATGGTCTAGTTCGTCTATATATTGCACCTTGGAGCGACTGGGATCGAATTTTGCAAAATCCGGATACCCGAAAAGTTGGGGCTCCTACTGTTTTTCTATATTTTGAATTGAGGTGACTGGATTTTCATGAAACGGTATATAGCATTGGCTCAAGGAAAAACATTTGGTTTGTATATGTTAATCGGCATCGTGATCTTGTTGCTGGCTGGATGTTCGGGAGGGGCACAGGCCGGGCAGAACCAGAGCGATGGTTCGAAATCAGCGGCAACATCTAATGCAACCGGAAAGTCGTCTGACGGTAAAGCTCAAGCTCCTCGTATTGTGGCGACTACGGTAGCCATTGCGGAAATCACGGATGCACTGGGCCTGGATTTGGCAGGCAAGCCGACAAGCACGAAAGTGCTGCCTGACCGTTACAAGGATGTGCCTGATGTGGGTAATCCGATGAGTCCTGATATGGAAAAAGTGATGTCATTGAAGCCGACGGACGTACTGTCGGTGACGACACTGAAATATGATCTGGAGCCTAAATTTAAAGATTTGAAAATCAATGCCGAATTTTTAAATTTTGAAAGTCTCGCGAATATGCAAAAAGAAATTCAAAAGCTGGGAGACACGTTTGGCAAAGCCGATAAGGCCAAAGAGATTAATGGAGCTTTGGATGCGAAAGTTGCCCAGATTCAACAAAAGATCAAAGGGAAGAAATCCCCTAAAGTATTGATTTTGCTGGGAGTACCAGGAAGCTATCTGGTGGCTACCGAGCATTCCTATATTGGGGATCTGGTTAAAATTGCAGGCGGAACCAATGTGGTTCAGGGCGAGAAGGTGGAGTTCATTGCCCACAATACCGAAGCCTTGCAGCAATCCAACCCCGATATCATTTTGCGCGCTGCACACGGGATGCCGGATGAAGTAGTGAAAATGTTCGATGAAGAGTTCAAAACTAACGATATCTGGAAGCATTTCAACGCTGTGAAAAATGGGCATGTCTATGATCTGCCTGAACCGTTGTTTGGCACAACAGGGAATTTAGCGGCAAACTCGGCGCTGGATGAGCTGATGAAAATGCTGTATCCTTCGAATTAAAGGAAGCTGATGACATGTCCAAAAAAGTATGGAGCCTTATTGTTGTAATTGTCTTGCTCGTCGGCGTCATGCTGTATTCAGCGATGACAGGCAGTCTCAAGGTGGATTTGAGTCAGTTGATGACCGGATTGTGGACAGGTACAGATGATCAGGTGAATGTGGTCAAGGACCTGAGACTACCGAGAATTTTCGTGTCCGTGATGGCAGGTGCAGCACTTGCAGTAGCGGGTGTTTTGCTGCAAGCCGTCATGAAAAACCCACTGGCGGATGCAGGGGTTATCGGCATTTCTTCGGGAGCGGCATTGATCTCGCTGATTGCGGTGACGGTCTTTCCTGCGCTTTATTTCTGGATGCCGTTCTTTTCATTTATTGGCGGTGCGTTAGCCTGTCTAATGGTTTATGGTTTTTCATGGAAATCTGGCTTGCATCCGATTCGTCTCATTCTGATCGGGGTGGCTGTGAACGCCATTTTTTCCGGCCTAGGTCAGTCGTTTAACTATCGAGGCAGTTATGCAGTCACTAGCATTAATCAGGTTACCACTTCAACCTTGTCTATGAAAAAATGGGTAGATGTCGAGGTTATTGTGACCTATGGCGGGATTGGGCTAATTTTAGCCATGCTCGTGTTCTCTTGGTGCAATTTCTTGTCCCTTCAAGATAAAACAGCTAAAAATCTGGGATTCAATGTAACGCGTGCACGACTTTTGATTTCTGTGATTGCAGTGCTGCTTGCAGCAACGGCTACAGCCATCGCGGGAGTGATTGCCTTTATCGGTCTGCTCGTTCCGCATTGTGCCCGCTACCTAGTTGGCTCGGATCATAAGTGGTTGATTCCATTTTCCGCCTTATGCGGCGGCTTGCTGCTGCTGCTCGCGGATACACTGGGGCGGACAGTGCTTGCTCCCAATGAAATCCCGGCTTCTATTATTATGGCCGTCATTGGCGGGCCGTTCCTGATATTCCTGATCAGAAAGGCGGATCGCACCTATGGACATTAAGGATATAACCTTCTCTTATGATCGGAAAACAGATCGTCTGCATGCTATTAATGCTGTTATTGAGTCGGGACGGATCACTACCATTATCGGTCCCAACGGATGCGGCAAATCAACGCTGCTCAGCGTGATGTCCAACAATGCTGTTCCCCGCTTGGGCCAAGTGATTCTGGACGGCAAGGAGATAGCCCACTACAAGCCCAAGGAGCTGGCCCGTCAACTGGCGGTAGTCCATCAGCAGAACGAGGCACCTTCCGACTTGACTGTAGAAAAGCTCGTAAGCTTCGGCAGGTTGCCGCATAAGAACATGTTCACAGCGAGGCGTGACGAGGATGAGGAGGCGATTGAGTGGGCAATAGCCTGCACTAACCTGAACGAACGTAGAACTCGCACATTGGATCAGCTCTCAGGAGGAGAACGGCAGCGTGTATGGATTGCAATGGCCTTGGCACAGCGGACGCCAATTTTATTTTTGGATGAGCCGACCACCTATTTGGATATGTACTACCAGCTTGAAATTTTAGAGCTCATTCGGCAGTTAAACCAGGAACATGGACTGACAATCGTGATGGTGCTGCATGATATCAATCAGGCTATTCGGTATAGCGATGTGATGATTGCCATGAAGGAAGGGCGTATTATAGCGAACGGCCCACCTACAGAGGTCGTTACATCTGAACTGATCCAGACGGTCTATGACGTGGAGGTCGTAATCAAACAGGATGATGAAGTCGGCATGTACCTCATTCCGTTAGGTGTCGGGGTTTCCTGACAATTACAAGCGCATGGAACATCAATGCCGCGACTGAATAACGCGTCTGTCCTAACGGCATCTCAACGAATTTAGAACATGAAAATGGTTCTGGTCCATGTGTTTGTCAGGCGACAATGGTGGAGACAGAAGCATTTTTTATTTTATTTATAAGATATTGGATGAGATTCAGGGGCGGTTATGCTTATACTACGGTTCGAATCCGATCTTTTGTGTGTTATACTATTGCCGTCGGTAATTTTGTGTTTAGCACTTTACTAATGATAAGGATGGTATGCTTATATGATCAGTACAAGCGGCGTAACGCTTCGTTATGGTAAACGCCCACTTTTTGAAGACGTAAATATCAAATTTACTCCTGGGAACTGCTACGGCCTGATTGGGGCGAATGGCGCAGGTAAATCCACCTTTTTGAAAATTCTTTCCGGTGAAATTGAAGCCAATTCTGGCGAGGTTCACATGACACCGGGTGAACGGATGGCAGTCCTCAAGCAGAACCATTATGAATACGATGAATTCCCGGTTCTGGAAACCGTTATTATGGGCCACACGCGTCTGTATGAAATCATGAAGGAAAAGGATGCGCTGTATGCCAAAACGGAATTTACCGAAGCGGACGGTCTACGTGCCGGTGAGCTTGAAGGTGAATTTGCGGAGCTGAACGGATGGGATGCCGAGCCGGATGCAGCTTCCTTGCTGATCGGTCTTGGTATTCCCCGTGATCTGCATGACAAGAACATGTCTGAGCTGAGTGGTAATGACAAGGTACGTGTTCTCCTGGCTCAAGCGTTGTTTGGTCGTCCGAACAATTTGCTGCTCGATGAGCCTACCAACCATTTGGACCTGGAATCCATTCAATGGCTGGAAAATTTCTTGATGGACTATGAAGGCACCGTCATTGTCGTATCCCATGATCGTCACTTCCTGAACAAGGTATGTACGCATATTGCGGATATTGATTTTGGCAAAATCCAGATGTACGTCGGCAACTACGACTTCTGGTATGAGTCCAGCCAGCTTGCGCTTGCCTTGACTCGTGATGCCAACAAGAAAAAGGAAGAGAAGATCAAGGAACTGCAAGCCTTTATTCAGCGCTTTTCTGCGAATGCTTCCAAGTCCAAACAGGCTACTTCACGTAAAAAACAACTGGATAAAATTACGTTGGATGACATCCGTCCATCGAACCGTAAATATCCTTTCCTGAACTTCAAGCCTGAACGCGAAGCAGGCAAACAACTCCTGACAGTAGACCGCCTCAGTAAAACTGTTGAAGGCGAGCAAGTGCTGAATGAGTTCAGTCTGGTTGTGAACAAAGGCGATAAAATCGCGTTTGTTGGCCCGAACGGCATGCCTAAATCGACGCTCTTCCAGGTGTTGATGAACGAGATCGAAGCGGATAGCGGAGAATTCTCTTGGGGGATTACAACTAGCCAGGCTTATTTCCCGAAAGATAATTCCACCTATTTTGAAGGTGTGGATATGAATCTTGTGGAGTGGCTGCGTCAATATTCCAAGGATCAGGACGAAACGTTCCTGCGCGGCTTCTTGGGACGTATGCTTTTCTCTGGAGAAGAAGCGCTTAAGAAAGCAAGTGTGCTGTCCGGGGGCGAAAAGGTTCGCTGTATGCTGGCGAAAATGATGCTGAACGGTGCCAATGTGCTGTTGCTGGAAGAACCGACCAATCACTTGGATCTGGAATCCATTACAGCGCTGAACAATGGTCTGATTGATTTTGACGGTACTATATTGTTCACATCCCATGACCACCAGTTTATTCAAACGATCGCGAATCGAATCGTGGAAATTACACCAAACGGCGTAATCGACCGTACGATGAGCTATGATGAATACTTGGAAAATGAAGAAATCACAAAATTGCGTGAACGTATGTATCCGGTAGAAATCGGCTAAAATCCAAACCGGCTAACTTCAACAACTAGATAAACGAAAGAGGAGCTCCTTAGGCCATTTAGATGGCGGGGAGACTCCTCTTTTTCGTTTTTGTGTCATGCCCATAGCTTACTCGGTTCCGAAGTGAGGTAAGATAGACCTCGTCCGATTTTGCGTACAATATATATACTATGGGGTGGCTTATGATCCGCCTGTACGACGGCGTTGGTTGTTCGGCTTCTTCGTATTTTGGCTTTTCAGTGTTTTGGCGGAACCGCCTTGAAAGCCGCCCTGCTGTGAAGCGCCGGACTGCTGTTTTTTTTGTGCCAGCTTTTCCCGAATGGCATCTGCGAGATTAACTTTACGTGGTTCATTGGCATCGCTCATGAATAAATTCCTCCTGTTGCCGCCAGATTCATGTCAATCATGCTGGATTGAATAAAAACGCGGCTGTGTCCTCATTTTATACGTTTTTAAAAGAAGGGACAAGGGCAACAATGATAACACACATCTGGGGTGGGGTGGAAGAGAAAACCTCTGTTTTTTGCGTGAAGGAAAAAATGTTTTGTATAACCTACAGGAATGGGGCCTGGCAATACTTTTTCGTTGTTACTACAGCGATGCAGAGCGGAAAGACTGTTTCTCTAGACCCACACAAAGTTCGTCTGCTATCCTGAAAATAACAGTTAACCAAAGAAAATTGATATTATTCAGGGCAGCAACGCTGCTATTTTTATTTTTGGGCCCGGTGAGATCGTTCTGCTGGGAACTATATATTTGAAGGAGTGTCCTACGTTGTGGTAAATGTCTATGAAGAGATACGAAAAGGTGAGCGTGGGGCGTGGGTGAGCATTGCTGCTTATCTCTTGCTGTCCGCCTTTAAGCTGATTAGCGGATATATATTTGCTTCTAGCGCGTTGCGGGCGGATGGCTTCAATAATGTCACCGATATTGTAGTGTCGGTTGCTGTACTGATTGGACTGAGAATTTCCCAAAAGCCACCGGACTCTGACCATGCCTATGGACATTTTCGGGCAGAAACGATCGCGGCGCTGCTGGCGTCCTTTATTATGGCTGTCGTCGGTTTGCAGGTGCTTATTGATGGGATCGGGAGCATTTTCAAGGGCGGAAAGCAAATACCGGATATCACCTCCGCGGGTGTAGCTGTGATTTGTGCAGTGATTATGCTGGGAGTGTACCTTTACAATAACAGACTGGCACGGCAAATTAACAATAAGGCTTTGCTGGCAGCGGCCAAGGATAATCTATCGGATGCACTTGTCAGTGTTGGGGCAGCAGTTGGCATTATCGGCGCACAGTTCGGCCTACCCTGGCTGGATACTGTAGCTGCGATCGCGGTAGGATTCATCATTTGTAAAACAGCGTGGGATATTTTTAAGGATTCCACGCACAGCTTGACCGATGGATTTGATGAGCAAGAGCTGTCTGACTTACGGAGTACGATTGCCTGTATACCTGGAGTAGAGGGGATTCGGGACGTTAAGGCACGTGTACACGGCAATCATGCGTTGGTGGATGTGGTCATTGAGGTCAATCCACAACTCAGCCTGATTGAAGGGCATCGAATCAGCGACCGGATTGAGGAACGTCTGCAAGAGGTTCATAATACGATGCATGTCCATGTCCATGTAGAACCCAAATTATAGATTAATTATTGAATAGTTAGCGTTAAAAGTGACTTTAGACCTATATGCAAAAGGCGTATACGCTTCCTTTTGTGACGTTTGGATTATATCTCTCTTCCTGCTGCTTTTACTATAATGAAGGCATGTCCGGCTATATTCGTCGGAATTGGATTTGCTCTTCAAATTCGTAAAAACAGCCAGGAGGTGCAACATTGAGAAGACGCGTGATGGGAATGCTCATGACGTCAGCCGCGCTGTTGGCAGCAATTCATGTGGCGCCGGGTCAGGTTGACGCAGCGGCATCAACAGCATCCACAGGACAGAAGGCAGTTATTCAGGCGGCTGTAAAGCTTAGATCCGGTCCTTCGACTACAGGGGATGTAGTCAGCTTTATGAAGCAGGGAGAGGCCGTAACGGTATTGGAGAAAACAAACAGCTATTGGTATAAGATCAAGACTTCTGATGGAGTAACCGGATATACTAGCAGCTCCGACAAGTACATAAAAGTTGGCGCTACCAGCGTCGCTGCTGCTGTCACTTCATCTGCCAGCCGTAAACCGGAAGCCGCAGAGTCAGTTAAAAATGTTTCAGCTAAAGAGGCTGTAGCCTCAGTGAATAGTTCTGCCGGTCAAACGAAAGCCACGATTCAAACGTCCGTTCGTTTGCGGGCGGAGGCATCCACTTCTTCCGAGGTTTTGGGCTATTTGAATGCAGGGGATGTCGTTACGATTACTGATCCAAGTAATGCCTATTGGTTCAAGGTTACCAATGCTGATGGTACGGTGGGCTATGTCAGCTCGTCTCCACAGTATATTCGTATTGGTGAGGGCGTTGTTGTGCAGCAGCCTGTGGCTGCTCCGGTGACAACCACTCCTGATACTACCGCAATACCTGTGACAGCATCTCCTGCGTCAACTACGAACATGTTTTCCGGTGATGCAGCGGCTGCAATAGAGCAGGTTATTAATACGGGGATGACTTATCTCGGAACTCCATATGAATATGGTTCGGATCGTAACAGTACGGCTACTTTTGATTGCTCGGCATTTACCCGTCAAATTTTCCGTCAGGCTGTAGGTATCCAGCTTCCGGCAGATTCCCGTTCACAGGGTGAGTGGATCAAGCAAAACAGTCAGCCGAATATGGACATGACTACGCTGAAGCGTGGCGATTTACTCTTCTTTACAAATTATAATGCATCTTCCGGGGCGTACACGTCCTTAGATAATTCCTCTCAAACGATTACACACGTAGCTGTATATTTGGGAGACAACAAGCTTCTCCATACGTTTTCTGTAGCGGGTGGCGGTGTAAAAGTTACGGATTTCAGCAAGCCTTGGCAGGACCGTTTCCTGTTTGGGGGCAGCGTGATTCAATAAAAGCGCCGTTAACCGTAAAAAAGCTGCATCAAAAAAGGATGTTCCACAGCCCTGTTGACCAGGGGGGGAACATCCTTTTTTTATAAACATTAGAATATTGCTTTTGTACAGCTAGCATCCGATAACTATGAAACCCGTCTTCTTCCGGTAAAGAGTGAAATGACGAACAACACCAGAAATATCACAAATAATATTTTAGCGATTGTAGCAGCTATGGACACGACGATACCAAAAAAACCTAAGATTCCGGCGATCACAGCAAAAATTAAGAATAAAGCGGACCATTTTAGCATGTTCTGTATCCTCCTTTAATTGTATATAATGTGGCATACTCACGCCCCGATAGAGCGTGGTTGCAGATGACGGTGACTTCTATAGATTACTCGTGGCTGTGCCATCGTTATATGTTGTTTTAAACGGTGCGAGAGTCCGTGAATCATAACGTTTGGAGCGGAGAAGAAGCCAGCCTGGACGTTGTTTCGTGTCTGAATCTAAAGGGTAACTATGCAGTAATCATAAACATCATCGTGAAAGACGAAAGAGAGGTTACGCCATGTTAACACAGGTCAGCATTTTTATTATTGCTATCGCATTTGCAGTTCTCGTTATTTTCCTCATTAAAACGTTGAAAGCAGCACAAGGCTCACTGGATAAGGTGACTCAAACCTTACAGGATGTGCAAAAAACGGTAGATGAACTGAGTTATGAAGTAAAACAAACGGTTCGACATGCGAATGACATCACCGCAGATGTTGATCATAAATTGAAGCAAGTGGAGCCAGTGATGGAATCGGTTAGAAACTTGGGGGAGGTACTCAGCGAAGTGACGCTGGCTGCCAAGCAGGCTTCAACAGCGTTAATGACACGGTTTCAGAAATCGCATAGCGCTGCGAGTAATACTTCCAGAACGGATAATGCGATTAAGGCAACGACACCGAATAGACCTTTGACCGCAACGGAGCGGACGGTTCAGAGCTACAATGCGACTTATGAGGAGCCTGCGGCCAAGCCGGGTAAAAACTGGTTGGGTTATGTAGACATCGCTGCTGGGGTGTGGCAGAAAATGCGTCAGTAGCATAGTGGCTGAACCGTAAACTACAGGAAATTCATTGAAAGGGTGAGATTTATGATGAAGACGTTATTACTAGCTGCTGGTTTGCTCACTCCCTTTTCCGGACAGGATACGGTTCAGCAAACCGTTTCCCCGCAAACAGCGGGGCATATGGTTAGGACTGTGCAGACGATACCCGCTCCACATGCTGTACCAGCAGATTTTCATACCTTAAATGGCATATCTTTGGATGATACACGTGCCGATGTATTGAAAAAGCTGGGCAAGCCACTACGAGTCAAAAAGGATATGCTGCTGCTTTCTACAGAATACCAATATCCAGATGTTGTAGTTGGTATGCGTGATGACGTCGTTTCTTATGTGCATGTAGACCCTGCTGCCGGTCGAATCAAGGTAAATGATGAGTGGCTGCCGCTGCAACGGAAAACGCTGGATCAGGCGCTGGGTGGCTCGCAATTCACGGCGGAAGACGGAGAGGTCTATGTACGCGGACAACGTGCAATCAAAGTGTTTATGGATGAGACGTCTGATAAACCTAAGTATGTCGAGTTTTTTGATGAAACGGAATGGTAATTGATTTTTCCGAGGCGTGACATAACATGGAAGTTTCAAATGGATGTGTGAAGTGTAATAGTCAGAGAAGTCAATCCTTAAAGGAGCGTGAGAAACATGAATCAGACCAATCATAAATCTTATGCCAAAGTGGTAGATAACGGTGTACAAGCCGTTGAAGCAGTAAATGAGTTGCGTAACACGGGCTATCGTTATGAGGATGTGTTCGTGCTCGCTCATGATCAGGATCGGACAGATCGTATTGCCGATACAGTGGATGCCAAGGAAATCGGGATTAAGGAAGAGGGCGTTTTCGACTCATTAGCCAACTTGTTCCGTTCCCGCGGCGATGAGCTTCGCGCTAAAATTACTTCCTTGGGATTTACAGATACCGAAGCTGACTTTTATGAAAAAGAACTGGATCAGGGTAAAGTGCTGGTCATTGCTAAAAAAGCGTGATATTGCTGTTCACCATAAAAGCAGAGTGGCATTAGATTCGAAAAAGAGGATGTTGACCGCAGCACAAGTGTTTCGCGGGTCCTCCAAAAACATAGATAAGGAATGGGGTTCCAGCCTCATTCCTTATCTATGTTTTTGGAATGCCTTCTTACGGAAACACTACTTCTATTGAACAAGGGTGTTGCCGTTTAAGCAGGTATAGTATAATACATGAGTTACAGATAAGGAGAGGCCAATGAGAATTCTAATTGTTGACGATAACCCGACGAATGTCATTATTATTCGTGAAATACTGAAAAAAGAAAATTATCGGGATGTGATCTCTGCTAGCTCGGCCGCAGAAATGTTGGAGCATCTGGGAATCGGCGATCGTACCATTAGTCTTCGACCCCGTCCTTCAGATATTGATTTGGTGCTGCTGGACATGATGATGCCTGAAATGGACGGCATTGAAGCTTGCAGTATTGTGCAGGAATATGAGCATTTAAAAGATATCCCGATTATTATGGTAACGGCAGTAGGCGATTCCAAAAAATTGGCCGAAGCTCTGGATGTGGGAGCCGTCGATTATGTCACAAAGCCGATCAACAAGGTAGAGCTAATGGCGCGAATCCGGTCTGCTTTGCGTCTCAAACAGGAGAAGGACTGGCATAAGGATCGGGATCAGCGAATTCAGGATGAGTTGAAGCTGGCCGCGATGGTGCAGCAGGCGGTGCTTAGTCCTGCCATTCAGGACCCGGTACTGCAAGTGAATGCGCTCTATCAGCCTTCCTTTGAACTGGCAGGGGATTTATATTCATGGTATCCGTTAGGGGAGGGGCGATATGCCATCATTTTGCTTGATATGATGGGGCATGGCATTTCTTCCTCGCTGTTCTGCATGTTTATTGCGTCTGTACTTAAGGATACGGTGACCACATATGTGGAGCCTGAGAAAGTCATACAAGAGCTAAATCGTCGTTTTAATCAACTGGATCTGGGCAAGCAGCTGGTTCAGTATTATTTTACGGCGATTTATATGGTGATTGATACCCGTTCACGGCGAATTGACTATGTAAATGCGGGACATCCTCCCGGTTTGCTGTTCAACCAGGATGGCAGCATTACCAAATTTGACCGTGCATGTAGCCCGGTTGGTTTGTTTGATAAGATTGATGCAGAAATGCACACGATTCATTATGAAGGAACTGGACATATCGCTTTGTATACGGATGGCTTGCTGGAAGCGGTGGAAGGTGAATATGAGGAGCAGTTGGAGTATCTGACTGAGTGCCTACGTAAGTATGAGGATTGGAATGAAGAAGCGATGCTGGATGCATTTTTTCGTAATGAGGCGCCACAGGATCGCGATGATGATAAGTGCCTGATCTGGATTTCATTGAAAGAGGGAGAGAGCTTGCATGAAAATCAGAAATAAACTGCTGATCGGCTTTGGATCGCTTATGGCGATCCTCCTTGTGCTGACGCTAATCAGCTATGACCGTATGGGGAGCCTGAATGAGCAGCTGAATCAGGTTTACCAGGACCGATATGTGAAGGTCCGGAAAACAACGGCTATTCGCGGTCAGGTGAATGATATGGCCAAAGTTATGGCCAACCTGATTTTGAATCCGGGCTCCTCCGTCGGCGAGGCCAAACGTGAGCTCGATGATATTTCCGCTACTGGAACGAAAGTGCTGGCAAGTCTGCAAACAAACTCAGGCACCAGTGAAGAGCAGCAGCAGGTTGATCGGGTAGCCGTCGCCTGGAATGAATTTCTAAGTTACGAACAAAGGTTAGTTTCCTTGCTGGGACAAGATCGCATTGATGAGGCTAACGCTTTCCGCAATAGTACTGGTTTGCCTGCTCAAGAGGAGGCAATGGACAGCATTAATGCCCTTGCCGTTTTTCAGGATCGGGAGATTGATAACGACATGAAGCAAGCCAATCAGGCCTATGAGGAATCTGTACAGATTACCACAATTCTGATGGCCGCCGGTCTGATCATGGGCTTACTGGTTATTTTGTGGGTGCTCCCAAGCATTGCCAAAGGTCTAAATATCGTTAGTCTCATGATTAATGGTTTTGGCAAGGGAAAGTACAGGGCCATCAGCCGAATGAGTGTTGCCTCCAAAGATGAAATCGGTGAGGTCGCTCGTGTATTTCAACAAATGGCCGGGGACTTGGAAGAAAAGCGGAAATTCGAGCATTCTGTCCTTCAAACGCAGAAGGATCAAACTTGGCTTAATGCCAATACTGCTCGGGTGACTGAGCTGTTCCGTGGTGTGAATTCACTGGAGCAGGTTGCTCAGATGTTCATTAGTGAGTTTACGCCCATCTTGGGAGGCAGCTATGGAGCTATCTATTTGCAAGGAAAAGATGTAGAAGACAACCGTTTTAAGTTATACGGCTCCTATGCAAAGGTGACTGGCGAAAATTCGATTAGGGACGTTATCCATGTGGGCGAAGGGTTGCTCGGACAATGTGTTCTGGATCGTAAGCCGATCTTGATTACAGAGGCTCCTGACGGATATTTGTCCATAGGCTCTGCCTTAGGAGAAAGTAAGCCAGTGGGAATTATGATTTTCCCTATTTTGTTCGAGGATGAGTGCATCGGTGCTATAGAAATAGCGTCACTGGATCGCTTCAGTGATCTGGAAACGAAGCTATTTGCTCAATTAGTAGAGAGCTTGGGGATCATTCTGAACAATATCAAGGGACGGATGCGTGTAGAGCAATTGCTGCGCGAATCCCAGGCACTTACTGAGGAATTGCAATGCCAGTCCGAGGAGCTGCAAACTCAGCAAGAGGAACTCAAGCGCTCCAACGAAAATTTGGAGGAGCAAACAGAGGAGCTCAAGCGTTCAGAGGAATTGTTACAGCGTCAACAGGAAGAATTGGAGCATTTTAATACTGAACTGATTGCCAAAACTAGAGCGCTGGAAGAACAAGTTCGAGAAGTGGAAGAAAAGAACGATGAGATTGAACATGCACGAGCTCAGTTGGAGCAACAGGCCATGCAGCTAGGAATCACAAGCAAATACAAATCTGAGTTTTTGGCCAATATGTCTCATGAGCTGCGTACTCCGCTAAATAGCTTGCTTATTCTTTCTCAGCTCTTGTCTGAGAACAAGGAAGGCAATCTCAAGCCAAAGCAGGTGGAATATGCACAAACCATTTATATGTCAGGCGCGGACTTGTTGAAAATGATTGATGAAATTCTGGATTTATCCAAAGTGGACGCTGGAAAAATGGATATTAACCATGAAGCGGTCCATTTGAAGGAACTGGAACTGTTTGTGGAGCAGAATTTTGCTCCGGTCGCAGCCAAACGTGAGCTTCAACTGCATACCGAAATCGAAGAGAACTTGCCAGATGCCATTATCAGTGACGGTTATCGTCTCAAACAAATTTTACGTAATTTGCTGTCTAATGCCTTCAAGTTCACCACGGAAGGTTCTATTCGTTTCATTGTATCTCGGGCAAACGGAGAGCAGCTTCCTGGTCTGCTAAATCCACGAAGATCCTATCTGGCTCTATCTGTGCGTGATACGGGCATTGGGATTGCTTCCGATAAAACGGATCTGATCTTCGAAGCCTTCCAGCAGGTAGACGGTACAACCAGCCGGAAATATGGGGGGACAGGACTAGGTCTGTCGATCAGCCGCGAGCTTTCCAGATTGTTGGGCGGCGTTATTACGGTGGAATCCGAGCAGGGACAGGGCAGTTGTTTTACATTGTATTTGCCGGAACAAACGCCAACGGCTGAGGATATGGAGTCTCATTCGAGAGAGGAATTTAACGGTGCGGATGTGAATTCGGGTTTTGAGAGTGTCGCAGCCTCGGTAGAAACGGACCTTCCCATGATTATGCCTGCTAAACGGTTGCCATTATATCAGATGCCTTCGAAAAACAAAGCGGAGGACATTATACATCCGGGGGACGACCGAAACGAGATTACCTCGCAGGATAAAGTGCTGTTGATTATTGAGGATGATATTAATTTTGCTAATATTTTGTACGATATGGCCCGTAGCCGGGGCTTTAAGGCACTGATCGCTCTCCAAGGAGACGATGGGCTCAACATGGCTCAATCTTATTTGCCGGACGCTATTATACTAGATATTCAATTACCTGTGATGGATGGCTGGTCCATTTTGGGCGAGCTGAAAGGAAATTCATCGACACGTCATATTCCAGTGCATGTTATTTCGGTCATAGATGATGTGAAGCAGGGCTTAATGATGGGCGCGATTGCCTATCTCAAAAAGCCTTCCTCGAAGGAAAGTCTGGATAAGGCATTTTCACATATAAAATCGTATACGGACCAAATGGTCAAACGTCTCCTTGTGGTTGAAGATGATGATAATCAGCGTAAATCCATTATTGAGCTGATCGATCATGATGATGTTGCCATTACGGCGGTATCGACAGGTCAGGAAGCACTGAATGAGCTGGCTATCCAGCGGTATGACTGCATGGTACTGGATCTGATGCTGAGCGACATGACTGGTTTTGAACTGCTGGATCGTATTCGAGAGAACGAGCAGCTAACTGATCTGCCGATCATTATTTATACAGGCAAAGATCTGGATAGCAAAGAAGAAACGCAACTTCGCAAATATGCAGAGTCTATTATTATTAAGGATGTTAAATCGCCGGAACGGCTTTTAGACGAAACAACGTTGTTCTTGCATCGTGTAGAGGCGAATCTTCCTGAGGATAAACGCAAAATTTTGCAGAAGCTATACAACAAGGAAGAACTGTTTGAAGATAAAAAAATATTGTTGGTAGACGATGATATTCGCAATGTATTTGCTCTGTCCAGCGTGCTGGAAAGCTATCGTATGGAGGTTACCTTTGCGGAAAATGGAAGAGAAGCACTGGAACTGCTGGAACAGACACCTGATTTTGATCTGGTTCTGATGGATATGATGATGCCGGAAATGGATGGATATGAAGCGATGCGACGTATCCGGCTAATGCCACAATTCGAGAAGTTGCCTATTATTGCCCTGACAGCCAAGGCCATGAAGGATGATCGTTCCAAGTGTATTGAGGCAGGCGCTTCCGATTATGTAAAAAAACCGATTCAAACCGAACAGCTTTTATCATTAATGCGGGTGTGGTTGTATTCGTAACCCAAAAAATTGGGTAATATAAATCGACACATGATTGGAGCGGCACAGGCAAAACCTATTTAGGAATTGGAGAGAGATTATGACATCTAAGGATATGGCGGATAATGCTGCTAATGAAGTGAAATCGAATGATACTGAGCGGGAATTGATTGAGATTGAGCTGTTGCTGGAAGGTATACATCGGCTGTACGGCTACGATTTTCGTAACTACGCTCTGCCATCGATTAAGCGGCGTGTTTATTATCATGCGCAGTCCGAGAATGTAAGCACGATATCAGGACTTCAGGAGAAGGTGCTGCATGATCGCAGCGCCTTCGATAGACTGGTGCAAAGCCTTTCCATTCCGGTGACCGAGATGTTCCGTGACCCGGAGCTGTTTCTGAATTTTAGGCAGAAAATCATTCCTATTTTGCGAACGTATCCGTACATTCGAATATGGCATGCAGGTTGCTCCACAGGTGAGGAAGTATATTCTATGGCGATCTTGCTGCATGAAGAAGGCTTATATGATAAGGCCCGCATTTATGCGACGGATATGAATAACCTGTCTTTACAGCAGGCGAAGGAAGGCGTATACGGGATCGACAGAATGAAGCTGTATACCAAAAATTATTTGGAGTCCGGGGGCACGCAATCGTTCTCTGAATATTATACAGCCAAGTATGATTCAGTGATGTTTCATCCTTTTTTACGGAAAAATATTATTTTTGCGGAGCACAACTTAGCGACTGACCGGTCCTTTAACGAGTTCAATGTTATTTTTTGCCGGAATGTCATGATCTATTTTAACGACGAACTTCGCAACCACGTGCATGGGTTGTTTTATGATAGCTTGAGTCATTTTGGTGTGTTGGTGCTTGGGGCCAAGGAATCCATACATTTTACCGATTATAGTGATTCCTACGAGCCGCTGGACCGGATAGAAAAAATTTACCGGAAGATTAAATAGAGATGCTTAGGAGGATTCCATGGGGCTTCATGAACCGATTCATATATTGCTGGTAGATGACAGACCTGAGAACCTGCTCGCTCTTGAGGCGGTGCTGGAGAGTGAACAATATAATTTGGTAAAGGCCACATCCGGGGAAGAAGCGCTGCGATGTCTATTAAAAGATGAATTTGCAATCGTAGTCCTGGATGTGCAGATGCCGGGTATGGATGGAATTGAGACCGCAAAGTTAATCAAGGCCAGAGAGAAAACGAAGGATATTCCGATTATCTTTATTTCAGCTAACAGCAAGGAAGCGGAGCATTTATTTGCGGGGTATTCAGCGGGCGGTATTGATTATATGGTGAAGCCGTTCATCCCTCAAATTCTCAAGTCCAAAATTGAAGGCTTCGTGCAAATGTATCTGACAAACAAGCGCTTGAAGACACAGTCCATGCTGCTTCATCAGAAGACCCAGCAGCTGGAGAAGATGAACAGCGAACTGATTGCCGCCAAGGAGGCAGCAGAGATTGCTGCCAATGCCAAAACGGAATTTCTGGCGATGATGAGCCATGAGATCCGCACACCTATGAACGGCGTCATTGGCATGATTGATTTGCTGATGGAGACGGAGCTGCAAAGTGACCAACAGGAATATGCCGATATCATCCGTCGTAGTGCAGACGCGCTGGTAGCAGTCATTAATGATATTCTGGACTTCACTAAGCTGGAGTCAGGCAAAATGGAGGTAGAGGAATATCCTTTTGATCTGGTTTCCTGTATCAAGGAGGTTTTCAGCCTATTTACGGTAGAGGTGAACCGAAAGAACTTGGAACTGGTTTATTTCCTCGATGAACAGATGCCTCCTGTGTTATATGGAGATATGGGAAGATTGCGTCAAGTATTGATTAACCTGGTATCCAATGCCGTCAAATTTACAGATCGGGGCGGGGTGTATGTCTTCGCATCTGTCAAAGAGCAAAGCGACAATGGACTTACCGTTGAGTTTTCTGTGAAGGATACAGGCATTGGTATTGATCCCGCTAAGGTTGGAAGGCTGTTTCAGCCCTTTTCCCAACTGGATTCTTCAATGACGCGTAAATATGGTGGAACCGGGTTAGGACTCGCCATTTGTAAAACCTTAGTGAATATGATGGGCGGAGATATCCGTGTAGATACGAGCGGAGAACAGGGCGTGACGTTTCATTTTACAATGAAGCTTGGCTTTGCTCAGGAAAATGAACTGGAGGGGGAGTCCAGCCACGACTGGGAAATTCCACATCGGGAATCTCCAAGCCGTAAACCTGTACTGGTCGTAGATGATCATCCGATTAACCAG
This sequence comes from Paenibacillus sp. FSL P2-0173, assembly GCF_038008045.1. NCBI lineage: Bacteria > Bacillati > Bacillota > Bacilli > Caryophanales > Paenibacillaceae > Paenibacillus > Paenibacillus sp. FSL P2-0173. Next base: position 2,244,041 of record NZ_JBBOYK010000001.1, on the reverse strand, counting down.
AAGCTGATGGTTAATATACTGGATAAGCTCGGTTTAGCTTCAGATGTGGCAGCAGATGGGCAACAGGCGCTTGAAATGGTCATGGCGAATCAGGACTATGATTATATCTTTATGGACTTGCAGATGCCTGTGATGGACGGTCTGGAGTGTACGGGTAGAGTGCGTGAGCAATTGGCGGGAAGATCCCAACCTGCCATTATCGCCATGACGGCTAATGTGATGGAGGGTATTCAGCCTCGATGTATTGAAGCTGGGATGAACGATTATATCAGTAAGCCCGTTAAAATCAGCAGTGTAAAACAGGCGTTGCTACGGCATTCTCCGGACCATTTTCCAATGCAGCCGGGTAAAGAACAAATCAATGAAGCCTAGATGGTGGCATTTGGTAGTGTTTAAAAAGTTATACCGTGATTCAAACGATCGTATAATGGGTTAGTATGTAGGGAAATCTTTTTTCGGGAGAGTAGGCCTATGAATACAAATAAAAATGAGAAGTTTAATGCAATTACAGAAACAACCGATGGCGTAAATACCGTTTATCTGAGTGGAGAGTTGGATCTTTCGGTAGCACCTGATTTTCGCCTGGTGATGGAGCCTTTGGTGGGGGAGTCCAGCCAAGATTTGATTATTAACTTGAGAGACCTTAAATACATTGACAGCACGGGGATTGGTATCTTGTTATCCATTTTAAAAGCAAGGCATGGGATGGAGTCTCGCTTTGCTGTTCAAGAGGTACCACCTCAAATTCAAAAGCTGTTTGATATGACCGGTATTGCCAAATTCTTTGTCCCCCAGGAGAATTCCCAATAGGAAAGGAAAGAAAAAGAAATGAATGCTCAAATTCAAAAAGTAGTTCTTAATTTGCCGGCAACTGCTGACTTTGTTGATATTGTAAGATTAAATTTATACGGTATTGCCGCGAAAATGGGATTCTCTTATGAGGATATTGAAGACATGAAAGTGGCTGTATCGGAAGCGTGTAATAACTCTGTCCTTTATGCTTATGGTCATGAGGGGGGAGTCGTGGAAGTAATATTCGAATTTGATGAAGTTTCGTTGTCCATTCGTGTCAAAGATGAAGGGGAGAGCTTTGAACGTGTGGAGGACCCGTCCCGTATCGCATCCTTGCATGACAAGGAGTTGAATGATGCGCAGATAGGCGGATTAGGCTTTTATCTCATGCAGGCGCTTATGGACGATGTCCATATCTTGAATGAGACAGGAAAAGGCACCGAAGTGGTGCTTGTAAAGCGACTGACCAGAAGTGAGGAAAGAGTATGAATGAAAAGGTAACTCCCCCGGAGTCGATGGATGAAGCCGTTGGTCTAATCTGGGAGTACCAGCAAACAAAAGATAACGAGATTGCTACCGTGCTGATCCGTAAGTATGAGCCGATGGTCAAGATGGCTGCTGGGAAGATCTCCCGTAACCGTCCGGACTTATACGAGGATTTATATCAGACCGGTCAGATGGCTTTGATACGTCTGCTTCAGCAATACGATATCAGCTTGGGTATCCCATTTGAACCATACGCTATGAAAAGTATGCTGGGACATATGAAAAATTATTTGCGCGACAAATCCTGGTACATCCAGGTTCCTCGCCGCATTAAAGAAAAGGGTGCGCTTGTTCAACATGCTATTGATGAACTGACCGTTAAATTGGAACGCTCACCCAATGTGGACGAGATTGCGACCTATTTGGATCTTACCGTGGAAGAAACGATTGAGGTGCTTGCTGGCCGTGAGTGCTATCACTATGTTTCACTGGACTCGCCTTTATCCCAGGATGAGAGTGCAGCTACGTTAGGCGAGCTCATTAGCTCGGATGCTAACGATTATGACACTGTGGAAAAACGAATGGATTTGCAGCAGGCTTTAAGCCAACTGAAGGAGCAGGAACAAAAGGTGCTTCTTCTGGCATTTCAGGACGGTCAATCTCAACGTGCGATTGCACAGACGTTGGGCGTATCGCAGATGAGCGTTTCCCGTATTCAGAAGCGGGCAACGGAAAAGCTGAAGCAGATTATGTCTAATTCCTCTATTTCATGAGTAGATGGCAGATTATATGGCTTAAAATATTTGACGTCACATCGTAAGGACACGTTATTCCGATATGGGAAGCGTGTCCTTTTTATAAAGCGAAAAAGGTTGGGAGGAAGCTTGGAATCCATGACAGCATTTGAACAGATTTCTTCCTTTCGTGGAGGATGGGAATGGTGGGACATCAGTGCTGGGAATTGGCAAGATTCGGTCATACAGCATTTGAAGGAGAAGCTCCCAGAAGCCTCAGAATGGCTGGACAAGGTAGAGGACATTCCATCCAGCTTTATATCTGTGCGCTTTCCAGATGGCGATCAGCCCTTAATGTACGGGTCGCTGATCTACTCTGTTCAGGAGGAGATCGACAGTCAGCGCAATTGCAACAAGTTTTATTTTCTGGTCCTAAATCAGAAGTTAGTGACGTTAAATTTGGATCAAAATACCCGTGAAATTATGCACACAGCGGAACGTCAAAAAATGCTGGAACAGTGTGAGGATGCAGCTGACGGCATGTTTGTATTGGCGAGAGCCGTGCTTCATTATTTTCATACTGGTATGGATAAGTTCGAGATCAACCTGAGAAAACTGGAAGAGGACATGGAGAAAAGGAATGCTCGGACGCTGATGGATTCTATATTGAATGCACGTTTCGAGCTGTTGTATTGGAGCAATATGTTCATTCCTTTTTCAGAGCTGGTAACGGCTTCTCGGGAGGCATATCTGGATAAACTGGAGGAGAACCGCTTTTTTAAGCAGTTACTTTACCGTGTTACTCGGATGGAAGGGCTTTTCCTGCATTATGAAAAGGAAATCGACACATTGATCTCCATTGACGACGCCATTTCCGCATTTAGAGGGAATGAGATTACGAAGACGCTGACCATTGTCACCGCCGTATTTACACCAGCAACCGTAGTGGGCGCTATATGGGGCATGAACTTTGAAAATCTGCCTTGGATTAAAACAGGCTGGGGTTTTACCACCGTGATTATTGCCACATTGCTAAGTATGTTGGGAATGTACGGCTGGCTGATGATGAAGGGGTGGACAGGAGACTTATTGAAGGCTAACAAGCGCAACAAATTGTAGCGGCTGACTACAGCTGTTACAATTTACAAATAAAAAACGATCCATCGTAACTGGAGGCTCTTTGAGGAGTCTGTTATCGGTTACGATGGATCGTTTTTAAATGAGATAGGAACAATTACTTAGTACCTTGGCTCATTTTGATATATCCTAATAATTCGGCGATGAAATCTCCGATGACCGGAAGATTTAATTGTACCAGGAAACTGAGCAACCAAGCGAGCAAGGCGAGTATGACCACTGTACCCAGCGTAAGGCCGAGACCACGTGCAATCCCTGCGGTCAGATTGCTCATAATTCTTCTTTTAGTGCTGGAGTAGTTCTCCAGAATATCTTTGAACTCTGCTCTTTCGAGCGTATCTGCTATTTGATCTAAGCGTTTGTTAAGCCGCTTGACCTCATGGCGCAGCTCAAAAGGATGCTCATTTACATCAAAGTCTCTCTCGTGATCATGCGTTTTAACATGATTGGGAGTAGAAGAAGCCTGCTTGGATGAAACCTCATCTGGCTGATCTTGAGCCTGTAGGGGATGAAAGGTTCTTTTGTTGTTCGCGGTAAGATCATCTCCATAGGAGTTTGGCTTGCTCATTGTCATCCCAGCCTTTCTATCATTTAAAAACAGCCAGCTTCTTGCATGCTGGCTGTTCAGTGTCTAGGGCTTATTTTTTTGTCATCTGAATGTGTAACTATTAGGAATTAGCATTCAATTGTTTCTGTGTATCCTTGGCCGCCTGAGCCGTTGCATCCATAACTTCTTTATCCGCTTTGGCCGCTTCATTAGCCACATCGGCAGAAGCTTTGGTTACGCTGGAAACGATATTGTCTTTGCTCTCGGATACCGTTTTGGCTACATCTGCTGTTTTGGTGGAAACGGTTTTGGCCAAATCTGTCGCTTTGCTGCTAACTACAGATGCCACGTCCTTTGTTTTATCGGAGACAACTGTAATTTTATCAGACAGATCACTACGCAAATCACGACCCGGCTTCGGCGCGAACAGCAGGGCTGCGGCAGCACCAATCAAACCTCCAATAAATAAACCTTTTGCAAAACCTGAAGTACCTGCCATATTTTGATTGTCAATGTTACTCATGTTATATCACTCCTCTTATAGAATAAAAAATATATATAAATGTTAGGTAGCCCTTCTTAATAGCCTGGACACAAGTCCGAGCAAGAACACGAACAATGCGGTTCCGAGTATGGCTGGAATGACTGCAAAATCTCCGATGACCGGGCCCCAGTCTCCCAATAGCATGACACCTAGCCAAGCTCCTACAAATCCAGCAATCATAGAGCCCGCAATGCCGCCAGGCATTTCATGACCAGCCAGTGCATCGCCAATCAATCCGATAATAATAGCCATTACAATACTTAGTACAATTCCCCACACAAGGATCGCCTCCCTTATCCTAAGTTCACAAAACCATAACGTTTTTAATGAAGGCTGAGCTTCGATATTGCTGAGCCTTGCTTACTTCGTATATAAACGTCGTGACCCGGAGTGAAACAAAAAGCCGTCTCGGACATTTACCAGTGGGGAGTGGAAGGAAGCTTCATGCGCGCTCGCCAATAGATCACAGGAACGGTAAACACCAGCCAAATTATACCTGCAATATAGCCACCCACAATATCTGTAGGAAAGTGAACGCCTAGATATACGCGGCTTAATCCAATCAAGAGAATCAGTAGTGCACCAAGAACACACGGAAGAAAGAGCGAACGCCCACGAATCTTTCGTTCTATGGCCCAAATGGCAAATATCATTCCGAAAAATCCCATGGAAATCATCGCATGACCGCTGGGAAAACTGTAGCCCCCGGCTTCAACCAAATGTTGAAGTGATGGGCGTTCCCGTTGCAAAATTTCTTTAATGAGCGTATTCAGCACCCACATTGCCGTAAAGCTGCTTAGGATCGCAAAGGAATAAGCTTTTGAGCGAAGACTGACCCAACACAAGGTGGCAGCACCGAGGGCGATGATTAAGGACATGCGGAATGAACCGAAAGATGTAATGAATATAGCGATGGTTAGCAGTTGGTAGCGAGCAGCTGCTGTGTCTGGAAAAATGGCATCCTGTATGCGTTCATCCCAATATAGAAAAGGAGCTGTGCCAATCCATTTCACAGAGTAGGCGACGAGAAGCAACACAGCGATCATGATAATAGATGCATACAGACTACGGCGCAAATAGCTCGGTAGGAAACGGGATGATTGGGGTTCATGAGATAGCATATGTAATAAATCTCCTCCTTATGGCTGTGATAGATTCAATTTTTCGTACTATTAACTTAACTAATAATGAACTTAAGAGCAAAACCCGACGGAGACGACAGGCTGATTGAGGCATATAAGCCCGGGGTAAAGGGATCGTATCACAGCGTTTGTAATGCCAGGGCCGGAAGTGGAATAGTCATCACGAAGCAAAGCTGCTTTACGGAACTGTAATCCATGGAGGTGTTAAGGATGATTAAAATAGTGACATCGGCAGAAAGACATACCTCAAATAAAGGGTGGATTCATAGCGAGTTTAGCTTTTCGTTTGCCGATTATGAAGATCCGAGCAATGCCCATTTTGGCTGTATGCTAGCCCATAATGATAACGAGCTTGAACCGCAGCAAGGCTTCAAAAGACATCCGCATCACGATTTGGAAATCATCACCTATGTAATTGAAGGCCAATTGCATCATAGCGACAGCTTAGGACATGAGCAGGATTTGAAAAGCGGCTCGATCCAGGTTCTGAGTGCAGGCACCGGAATTGAACATGAAGAGCGAAATACTGGGGATGAAAGACCAGTTCGTTTTTTGCAAATGTGGTTTTTACCCGAGAGTCCTGGCATTCAGCCTTCTTATCAGGTGCAAAGATTCAAGCACAGTGAACGTCTAAATCGGCTTCAGCCTGTTGTGTCTGGTTCAAAAGTGGAGGGAGCGTTATCCATCGCGCAGGATATAAATCTGTATCTGAGCAGATTGGAAAAAGGACAGCAGCTTGAATATCCGCAGCAAGAGGAGCGCCGCACCCACATCTATGTAGTTAGCGGTCATGTGGAAGTTACGTGCCAGGATGGGGATTTTCAGTTAGGGCCTGGTGATGCCGCGCGAATTCAAAAAAGCTGTACATTAAAGATACGAGCTACAGGTAATGAGGATATATCTGAACTGGTGTTAGCTGATTTGCCTTGAAGCATCCTTGAGTGAAGAAGTGTATGAAAATGCGCATATGCAATCGAAAAAATAAAGCTCGTATCCCGTTGCACGTCTGCTGAGACGACCGGAGATACGAGCTTTATTTACGCTGACAGGGCTACTATCATGAAGGCTGTTGCTCATGATGATAGGATGTAATACAGCTAAGCTGGCTGTCCTACAAGCTGATTCAGGAGGACTTGCGCAATCTGCCCAGTTCAGAAACAATAGCTTCAACCTCTGAAATGCTCAGGTTAGGCTTGCTTATCACCATATCATAGACATCATGAATGTCCTCGTATTGCTCCAGCGAGAAAGCGGATGCCTGCATAGCAGCACCACTCGCCATACGGAGCTTGGTTTTAATACCCTCAATCATATACTCAATGTTGGCATGAGACGGTACAGACAAATCCATCGTTAATTTTCCATCCTTTCATAACAGGGGAAGTTGCCTGTATTGTATCATGTTTTTGTTGTAGAATGTACTGAAAGCCAGATTACCGATATACAACCGAATCAAGGAGGATGGACAAAGTTGTCTTTGTATAATCGAGCTTCCGCACCCGGTCGCTCGTCCTTAGAACATAATGTAAAGAAAACAGATCGAGATGGACTCGCGCCGTTTTTCCGAGAAATTCATCATCAGCATGCTATAGATAAGTTGACTTTTGTTTGCATCGGTACGGATCGCTCATCGGGTGATTCACTTGGGCCACTGGTAGGCACCATGCTCAAGGAGCAAGGCTTTCCGCACGTGATTGGCACAATGACGGAGCCCTGTGATGCAGATCATCTGGTTTCATACTTGGAGTGCATTCCCCAAGATCATCATGTGATCGCCATAGATGCTTGTCTTGGACAGCACGGCTCAACGGGAACGTTTCTTATTGCGTGTGAACCGCTAACTCCTGCGCGATCGGTTGGGCTGTCTCTGCCGTCTGTTGGTCATTATAGTGTTGCAGCGATTGTGAATGAGCGCAGTCCCAAACCCTATTGGACACTCCAAATGACGTCGCTTCACTTGGTCATGACAATGGCTGCGCATATTGCTAATGCGGCGGCTTATGAATTTGGTTTAAAAACAGCTTCGCAAGATTTTCCGGAGGGTTACCGTTTCAGATATTGATGGTCTGCTTAATAATATACATCAGCATTGTTCTACTTAATAATATATTCAGCTCCAATAGATTATATACAGAGAAGGAAGGGTTCCATATGGAAAAGGTATTATGCGAAGGAACGACGATCTGCTATGCCGAACAGGGAAAAGGAGATCCGATCATTTTATTGCACGGTTTTTGCGGAAGCTCCTCCTATTGGGATGAGGTTGTTCCATTGCTGTCCCAAAGCTATCGTTGTATTGTTCCAGACTTGCGTGGACACGGACGCAGCGATGCTCCACTAGGAGCCTATACTATTGATCAAATGGCAGATGATGTGCTTAAACTTCAAGAACAATTGGACATCCCTCAGGCTGCCTGGTTTGGCCACTCCCTAGGAGGCTATCTAGCCCTTTCGGCAGTGCAGAGACATGCAGAGCGCCTTACAGCCTTTGGACTGATTCATTCCACAGCTTATGCAGATACGGACGAAGGTAAAGAAAAGCGGAATAAGGCTGTATCCACCATCCAAACGGAGGGGATTACGACCTTTGTAGATGGACTCGTACCGGGACTGTTTGCTCCTGATCATGTGGAGTCGATGTCCAGCCAATTACTGAAAGTCAAAGAAATTGGCTACAAAACACCGCCACAAGGAGCCGTAGGAGCATCACTGGCTATGCGCGAGCGTACTGATCGTCGGGATGTATTGTCGGCTTCTGCATTGCCGGTCCTTTTAGTAGCGGGTGAGCAGGATCAGGCGGTTCCTCCAGCGCGGACGTTTACAACAGATCGGGCCGGAGTAACTCAGGTTACCCTACCGGAAGCAGGTCACATGAGCTTGTTCGAAGCACCGGAGTTATTAGCGAACGCTATCTTGACATTTTTAGAGCAGAACTTGAAAAAATAGACTAAGGGAAGCCCAAAAAACCGGAACCTTCTGAGGTGATAATCAGAAGGTTCTGGTTTTTTGTGTAGTCAATTATTTTTAGGAGTGTAAGGTGTCTAATTTATATTGCTTTTGTTTAAGGCAAACGCTGTCGGCAAACCGTCAATACTCTCCAGATTTTTCTCATAGGCATATTTTTTAAGTGCTTCTTCTCCCATCTGAATTGAGACTTCCTTCAGCTTTTCCCGTTCGCTCGTGTATGTCATGAAGGGAACCGCAAAACCACATGAATTCTGAACCATGTGAATGTCCACAACAATGATTTGTCTTGCACCGGGAAGCGGGTTGAAGAGTGGGTACAGCTCATTCCATTGCTTAGTATCAGGCAGCGCGACGGTACCAGTGCCATAGAGCTTTAATACACTGGGAGCGCCCTCAAATGCACAAAACATGATTGTTACCCGTCCGTTCTCGATAATGTGAGCGCTTGTCTCGTTGCCGCTTCCCGCCAAGTCGAGATAGGCTACCCTTTGGTCCGATAGAATACGAAAGGAATCATATCCCTTGGGGGAAAGGTTAACGTGCCCTGTCTTGGATAGCGGTGCTGATCCTACAAAGAAAATGTGCTGCCGCTGTATAAACTCTTGATGTTCCGGTAATATCGAGCTAAATTGTTTACCCAAACTCCATCATCCTTTCTCACAAAAATATTCATATAAATTTTGTTTCTAAAGAAAATAATTATTATAAATAATTTTATGGAATGTTTAAATATACTGATTAATTTTTTATTTCGTATGAAACAAAAAATATCACAACACTAACGATGAAGCAATATTGATTTTAAAAAAACTCATCATTCGCTATTCACATGATCAGCTACAAAGTACTGTACCGTAGGTATTTCACTGCCATACGTGAGCATTCTGACTTCCTGATCATTGATGTTGTTAACTGAGGGTGAAGGTTATAAGTGGTATTTCTGCATGGTAGGGCATTTGGCTTTTAGACAAGGATGTCTTACAATCAGAAGGGACAGGGTTCCTGGTTGTCTAGGCATCGGAATGAAAGGAAGGGAACGGCTTGCTTAGAAAAGATTATTTGCTCAGTATGATGGAAGAATTGACATCGGCAGTAGCATCGGTGCTCGGTCTAAGGCGTGAAAATAAACACGTCGAAGCGCTAAAACAGCTAGATGACCTGCTCAACAAGCAGTTTCGTCTTCGTTCAGATTTGCTCAGACGATTGCCGCCGGAACAAATTATTGAGCTTTTCCGATTGGGCCCTGGAATTGAAGCGGATAAGCTTCAGCAGGTGGCTCGCATTTTGGAAGAAGAAGCCGTGATTTACCTGGAAACCAGCAGAACAGACGAGGGCATACGAATCTTGATGAAATCTCTTCATTTATATTTGTACCGCGATACGAATGGCGCGACTCGTGATCTGCAGGTCTTGCCTGAACGAATAGCGTGTATCGTGCAACTGGTGCATGAATATGAGCTTCCCCCTGAAACCAGCAAACTGTTGGCTGTTCATTACGAGCGAGAAAACAGGCTGGACGAAGCCGCCGATGTCTGGTTTGGATTGGCCTGGGAGCAGCCAGAGCTGCTAGCGGAAGCTGAGACGTTTTATAGTCAATTACTGGATAAGACCAATGCAGAGCTGGAGCTGGGTGGAATTTCACGCCAGGAAGTCACCGAGGGTTTGACCGAGATCACCCAATTACATGAAAGAAAGTGAGATGTACCTTTTGGATTCACTGCGCGAACTTATATACCAATTGACCACGGGAGGATCCCTTATCACAGCGACGCTGAGTCAGCTTCGCAAACGGGAGGATGCTTCTTTTACTAAAGTGCAAATCAAACCTGTAGAATTGAAAAACAAGCTGCATTACCAGTTTGCTTTTCATTATAGCAACAAAGTCATTCATGAAAATCTGACCCCTGACGAAGCTAATGAGCGTATGACTGCCTTGTTTGAGGACACGTTCCGCCAAGGACTTTTATGCGCCAAGGATGCAGACTACCAAGTGCTGATCAGTAAAAAATATAAAGTATCCATTCTGACAAAGTCACCGAGCAAAAGTAAAGCCGACCTGTCTCATAATCGCAAAAAGCAATATGTGCTCGAAGAAGGGGAACGAATTCCTTTCCTGATTGAGCTGGGGATTATGAATGAGGATGGTAAGGTACTGGCCCGCAAGTATGATAAGTTTCGTCAAATTAACCGGTTTCTCGAAATGGTGCAGGATGTATTGCCTAGCCTTCCGGTAGGCCGCCCATTGACGATTGTGGATTTTGGCTGTGGCAAATCGTATTTGACCTTTGCGCTGTATCACTATTTGGCTGTACAGCAAAAGCGACCATTGCAGATCGTTGGTTTGGACTTGAAGGCAGATGTCATTGAAACCTGTAATGTTCTGGCTCAAAAGCTGCAATATCGACAGTTGGAGTTTCTGGTTGGTGATATCGCAGACTATAACGAACTGGAACAGGTGGATATGGTTGTTACCTTGCACGCTTGTGATACTGCAACGGATGCGGCGCTGGAAAAGGCCGTCCGCTGGGGAGCTTCTGTCATTTTGTCGGTTCCGTGTTGCCAGCATGAGCTGTTCAGCCAACTGGAAAATCCGGTATTGGAGCCGTTGCTTTCCCATGGTATTTTAAAGGAGCGTTTTTCAGCACTGGCAACGGATGGAATCCGGGCCAAACTGCTGGATATGATGGGATATCGGACACAGCTGTTGGAATTTATCGACATGGAGCATACACCTAAAAACATTCTGATTCGTGCCGTCAAAGGGCAAGCGGGAGAACAATCCGTTCTGTGGCATGAATACACAGCATTTCGGGATTTTATTCATGCTGATCCTTATTTGGAACGCGCTTGTGCGGATTTGCTTCCCGATGGAGCAGGGAAAAAGCAGACACACAGCTAGGAATATAGTAAAAGTGGAGCCACTGCGGGGTGGCTCCACTTTTTTTGTAGTTCACGGTTCATAGTTGCAGCACGCAAACATCTATCCACCATAGGCACTTCTAAAAGCGGTGCACAAAACATCGCGATCCACCTTCCACAATGCTGCGAGCTCCTCACTGACATCTTCGTCCCACCAGTCGCATAGTAGTTTGCGGTTACTATGGTTTTCCGCAATCCAGATAAGGTGTCCGACGACCTTGCGGCAGTATAGCTCCTCGCCCTGCTTGACCAGATCAGGAGCAATGTGAACAGGCAGACGTTTGCAGGTTCGATACAACTCTTTGATACATGCGCGGCGAATACCACGAGCCGTGGGTAAACGGGATTGTGAATTGTCATGTTTGGGGAATTTGCCGGGAGGCATATTGTACCCCCTCCTCTCTCTCTCAACTTATGCGGGCAGAGGGGTCGGGGTCACTGACCTCCCTATTTGGGCGAAGTGGCGACTTGTTCTGCCGCTGTGATACACTAATGAAAATAGAGAAACAGGCAGGGAGTGGGAAGAGAAGTGGACCAAATATCTAGTATCATTAATTATTTGTTTGAGATCATTCGTAGTCTTGGGTATTTTGGTATTATGCTAGGCTTGATGGTTGAGGTCATTCCAAGCGAAATTGTCCTCGCTTATGGTGGCTTTTTGGTATCCTCGGGTCATATTAATTTTTTTGGCGCAGTCGTTTTTGGAACGATTGGCGGGGTGCTGGCCCAGCTATTCATTTACTGGATTGGGCGCTATGGCGGCAGACCGGTATTAGATAAGTATGGGAAATACATACTTATCAAAAAAAGTCATGTCGACCATGCTGAAGCCTGGTTTAACAAATACGGCACAGGGGTCATTTTCACAGCTCGCTTTATTCCTGTTGTGCGTCATGCCATCTCAATCCCTGCCGGGTTGGCTCGAATGAACGTATGGCGCTTTACTATTTTGACAACGCTAGCGATTATACCTTGGTCTGTTTTGTTTATATATTTAGGTATGCTGCTAGGAGACAAGTGGGAGCAAATTGACGAAGTTGCAGCACCTTACATCAAACCGATTTTGCTGGTTGCCCTTGCACTCTTGATCATTTATTTTGTTATCAAGTGGATTTTGTCCAAAAACAAAAAAGGAAGTGTATAACATGAGCCGTACTAATGTATCGCAATACTTCGGAAAGGGCTTAAGCCCTGAACAGTTTATGGAGGGCATGGAAAAGAACAAAGAAGCCTTCCGCTCTGGGTACGATCAGTTTGTATGGAATCGCGAAGAGGATCGAGAGTATTTTGAAAGCTTGAACCATCGGGATGATCTGCGCGTGCTTATTTTGGCTGCCGACTGGTGTGGGGACGTGGTGCGCAATGTGCCAGTTGTGTTCCGCGCGCTGGAGAATAGCGGGATTCCGACCGAAGTATTAATCTTGGAAAACCATCAGGCGCTGATGGATGACTTCCTGACAATGGGCGGACGTGCTGTTCCGATTGTGATTTTTGCGGATACAGGAGGTCACGTACTTGGCCACTGGGGACCACGCCCTGCACATGTCCAACAAATTATGATCGGATTCAAACGTGAAAATCCAGATCGGGAAGCTGATGATTATCAAGAAAAAATCGCAGTTGCTCGTAAAGAAATGGCTGAAAAATATGGGGAGGGAACCGAGGTCCATCCTGTAATTGTTCAGGAATTACGCGAGCTGATCTCGGGATTTTAACTTATGACGTTATCTATTCGCAGCTTTAATCTCGGTCCTCTCCAAACAAATGCTTATTTGCTTCAAGGGGATGATCCGCAGCGCGCCGTTATTATTGATCCGGGGATGAATCCGGGTCCTTTGCTCAGAGCTATTGAGCCACTGACCATTGAAGCTATCCTGCTGACTCATGCCCATTTTGACCATATCGGTGGAGTAGAGGAGATTCGCAATACCAAAGGCTGCCCGGTTTATCTGCACGCCTTGGAGCAAGACTGGCTCACATCTCCTAAGCTGAATGGTTCCTTGATGTGGCCAGAGGCATCCCCTCCGATCTCGACGGAACCTGCCGAGTATGATTTGGCAGAAGGTCAGCAATTGAACCTGATCGGGCACACGTTCCGGGTTTTCCATACACCGGGCCATTCACCCGGAAGTGTCAGCTTTTTGTGCGGCAAAGATCTTTTTTCCGGGGATGTGCTATTTCGTCAGGGCGTCGGACGCACGGATCTGACGGGTGGCCGGGAACGGGATCTATACGATTCTATTCAGAACAAATTGTTTCCGCTCGGAGATGACGTTACAGTCTATTCCGGTCACGGTCCCAAAACGTCTATCGGTTATGAGAAAGCTAATAATCCGTATATCCGGTAAATGTGATGAACGTTTTCAGTAGGGGCAAAATCAAAGGTGTGACAGGTTTTGCCCCATTTCGACAACAAATTATAAATTATGTATAGACAAAGGTTTTTATTTTTGTTAACATAAATTTATTAAAGTTACATACTAAACTCGCGAAGCACGCAAGCTGTGGATGAATCCCGGTTTGCGTTCTTTTTTTTGCCCATTAAGAGGATAAAGAGGCATGAGGCCGTCAGATCACAAGGGGGAGCAAGAATGAAAAGAAAACATATATTTGGGGTACAACGTGAGATTGGAGGTAGTTTCCGTGTTCCCAATATAATAGATATTGAAGATTCTGTGGTAGGTTCCGAGCCGAAGATCATGACTTGGAAAAAGGTGAAACGACGGAGCGGAATCCCTTCACAAAACTGGCATGTGAGGCTGAATGAACACAGGTTGGGACGTGGAGACGGTCGATTATGAAGATACATAGATGATATAGACAAGCTACTTTTTTTTTAGTAGACTTAGCAGATAAGTTCAGACAAACGGGGGGGCTAACGATGCATCATTTAGGAGCTAGAATTATGATCGTCGCGGATGCTTTTGAGCAGAATCTTCCTGTGGGCGAACATGGTTATATCATTGCTTACGACCGTAATGCGGACAATGCTTTTGACTATGTCATTCGCGTACCGAAGGTGAACCGCAACTTTTTTGTACCATCCGGGGACATCGAGCTGGAAGAGAGTATTCTCAAGCTGGAAGCCGAGCGGATTGAGCGTGAAGCGCTGATAGATTACGCCCTTGCTACTCATAATGAGAAACTGTTCAAGCATGTAATGAACGGTGGTCTTGATTCGGTAGAGACTGAAGAGGAAGAAGAAACCGCGGCAGAGTTGTTGTCACAGGCTGATTTTATCAGACAAGTCAATTTGCGTGCTTGGATATAGGAGTCGGCTACTGCCGACTCTTTTTAAAAATATATAATGGGCACAATCTCAGCTCCTATAGTTTTCTCGAAAGAGCACCGAGAGGTGCTTTTTTTATATCCTTTTAGCAACATTTACCTCATTGATGTACAGTTTGCTTCTGTACCGCGTCAAAGATTGAATTGTAAAGGGTTCTATCCTATAATTAAAAACGTTATTTCGAAGTTCGGTGCAGCATTTTTTAATATCAGGATTTTGCAAAATTCAATTCCAGTCGCTCCGAAGTGCAATATATAGATGAACTAAACCATTTTGATCTATATCTTGCTCATTGGAAGCCGCCTATAGAATTTTTTGCAAAATCCTCATATACATGAGGAGGGTTTTGTATGAACATTTCCACGGAAGATGTCCGTCACGTAGCCAAGCTGTCCAGGTTGAATCTGACCGCGGCTGAGGAAGAAACGATGACAGGACAATTAAACGCCATTCTCCATTATGCGGAGAAGCTGAATGAGCTGGATACGGAGCAGGTAAAACCGACCACTCATGTGCTGCACGTCAGCAATGTCATGCGAGACGACGAAGTTCGCGAAAGTTTGACACATGAGCAAGTGATGCGCAATGCACCTGAAGAAGAAGACGGACAGTTTAAGGTTCCTGCTGTTCTGGAATAGATCTCATATTTGAAAGGAGGATGCAAATTGAGCTTGTTCAATAACACATTGCCCGAGATACATAACAAGCTGCATCAAAAGGAAATTTCCGTGAGTGATCTGGTGGGACACGCTCTGGAGACGATTGGTGCGCGGGAAGACAAGATCAGAGCTTATATTACCGTTGACGAGGAACAGGCCCGTGCATCCGCACGTCAGCTGGATGATCAGCTGATTTCCGGAGAGGAAAGAGGGCTGTTGTTTGGCCTGCCGGTTGGTATTAAGGATAATATCGTGACAGAAGGGCTGCGTACAACATGTGGCAGTCAGTTTTTGAAAAATTTTGATCCCGTTTACGATGCCACAGTTGTTAGCAAGTTACGCGCAGCGCAAACCGTGACACTCGGTAAAATGAACATGGACGAATTCGCCATGGGCGGCTCTAACGAGAACTCCAGCTTTTTCCCTGCACGTAACCCTTGGGATTTAGAACGTGTTCCCGGCGGTTCCAGTGGCGGCTCAGCTGCGGCTGTTGCAGCGGGTGAGGCTTATTTCACACTCGGTTCGGATACAGGTGGTTCCATTCGCCAGCCTGCTTCTTACTGCGGTGTAGTTGGCCTGAAACCAACCTATGGTCTAGTATCCCGTTTTGGACTGGTGGCTTTTGCCTCCTCTTTAGACCAAATTGGACCCATTACTAAAAATGTTCAGGATTCAGCCTATGTCCTACAAGCCATTGCAGGTTATGACCAGAAGGACTCCACTTCTGCGAAGGTAGACATTCCTGATTATTTGAACGCTTTAACCGGGGATGTAAAAGGACTTCGTATCGCTGTGCCTAAAGAGTATCTTGGTGAGGGCGTCGATCCTCAGGTCAAGGAAAAGGTGCTGGATGCACTGAAAACGCTGGAAGGACTGGGTGCTGTTTGGGAAGAAGTGTCTCTCCCTCACACAGAATATGCGGTAGCTACATATTACCTGCTGGCTTCATCCGAAGCGTCATCCAATCTGGCCCGTTTTGACGGCGTGCGCTATGGTGTGCGTTCTGACAATCCGGACAACCTGCTTGATCTATACCATCAGTCCCGTACGCAGGGGTTTGGTCCCGAGGTGAAGCGTCGGATTATGCTGGGTACCTATGCACTCAGCTCCGGGTACTACGATGCCTATTATTTGAAAGCTCAAAAAGTGCGCACACTGATTAAACAGGATTTTGATCGTGTATTTGAACAATATGATGTGATTATCGGACCTACTGCACCGACAACTGCTTTCAAAATCGGCTCGCAAGTGGACGATCCATTAACAATGTATTTGAACGATATTTTGACGATTCCGGTAAGCTTGGCTGGTGTGCCAGCCATCAGCATTCCGTGTGGTCTTGCGGATGGAATGCCAGTCGGACTACAAATTATCGGAAAAGCCTTTGACGAGTCTTCCGTGCTACGCGTAGCTCATGCTTTTGAACAAAATACCGAATTTCACAAGCAGCGTCCGCAGCTGTAATTTGCCAAAAAGGAGGGAACCTATTCATGTCTACAACTACATCCAAATATGAGACGGTCATCGGACTTGAAGTGCACGTGGAATTGCATACGAAGTCTAAAATATTCTGTGGATGCTCGACATCCTTCGGAGCACCACCCAACTCTCATACATGTCCGGTCTGTCTCGGTCATCCAGGGGTGCTGCCGGTATTGAACCGTCAGGCCGTTGATTATGCGATGAAAGCAGCAATGGCGCTGAATTGCACCATTGCTGATGTGAGCAAGTTTGACCGCAAGAACTATTTTTACCCCGACTCACCTAAGGCTTACCAAATCTCACAATACGATCAACCCATTGGCGAAAATGGCTGGATTGATATTGAAGTGAATGGTGAGACAAAGCGTATCGGTATTACCCGACTGCATCTGGAAGAAGACGCAGGGAAATTAACACATGTTGATGGTGGCTACGCATCTTTGGTCGATTTTAACCGGGTCGGCACACCATTGGTCGAGATCGTTTCGGAGCCGGAAATATCTTCGCCGGAAGAAGCCAAGGCCTATCTGGAAAAAATACGTGCCATTATGCAGTATTGTGACGTATCCGATGTGAAGATGGAGGAAGGATCACTTCGCTGCGACGCGAATATTAGCCTTCGTCCGCATGGACAAAAAGAGCTGGGAACTAAAGCGGAACTGAAAAACATGAACTCCTTCCGTGGCGTACAGCGCGGACTGGAATATGAACAGTTCCGCCAGGAGCAGACGCTGGACGAAGGCGGAACGATTGTACAGGAGACACGTCGTTGGGATGAAGCGCAAGGTAAAACTTTATCCATGCGTGGTAAGGAACAGGCCCATGACTATCGTTATTTCCCAGACCCGGATCTCGTTACACTGCATATAGATGAGGAATGGAAAGAACGCATTCGTGCTTCGATTCCTGAATTGCCTGACCAGCGTAAAGCACGCTACACTTCGGAATATGGATTACCTGAGTATGATGCCCAGGTGATTACGTCCTCCAAGCCATTGGCCGATTTGTTCGAGGATAGCCTTCAATTCACCAAGGATGCCAAAGCAGTATCCAACTGGATTATGGGGGATTTACTCGGTTATTTGAACAGTGCCGGTGTGGAGCTGTCGCAGGTTAAATTGACCGGACGGGGCTTGGGTGAAATGATCGGACTGCTGGAGAAGGGAACGATCAATAGCAAAATCGCTAAAACGGTCTTCAAGGAAATGCTGGAAAGTGATAAACTGCCACAGCAAATTGTTGAAGAAAAAGGGCTTGTACAAATCAGTGATGAGGGTGCAATCCTGACGATTGTCGAACAAGTTGTAGCAGCTAACCCGCAATCGGTCGAAGATTACAAAGCTGGCAAGCAAAAGGCCATCGGCTTCCTAGTCGGTCAAGTGATGAAGGAGAGCAAGGGGAAGGCAAACCCTGGTCTTGCTAATAAGTTGCTGACGGAAGTGCTGAACCGCTAATGGCATAGATTTGACAGGGGCTTGTCTTTTAGGGACAGGCCCCTTTTGCATAGACGCTGAGAACGGTTGGCGCGAACAAGCTTTAGAATCCTGATGGCATTTTATGAGTTTCCTTAGGAGGGAAAACAGCATGGTTACCCTATGTTCATTGGAAGATGATGATATCGTCAGTCAGATATGGCGTCTACAGCACGTTGCCTATAGGTTGGAAGCTGAGCTGATTGGGTTTGATGAGATTCCTCCACTGATGGATACATTGGATACGCTGAAAAGCTGTGGAGAGTCTTTTTATGGGTGGCTGGAGGACGGTGAATTGCTAGGAGCACTGGCTGTGCAGTCTGAGTCGCCCGATTCGCTTACCCTTACACGTATGATGGTTCACCCGGATCATTTTCGTAAAGGCATTGCGGACTCTTTAATGAAGCATGTTTTGAGTGAATATCAAAATATCCCGTTGTTTATCGTCTCTACAGGAACCTTAAATACTCCTGCGGTGACATTATATCGAAAACATGGCTTTCGCCCCGTATCTGCGGCCGAGGTCGCCCCAGGCGTGGAATTAACCACCTACCATCTGCATAAGGTGGAATAGCATTGAGATAACATTAAATTGGCATTAAAAATGCACATAAGCCCACAAACCGCGCACCCGGAGTGGGAAGCACGACATAACCGGGAGGAGAGACTCGAATGAATAATCCGTGGATTATAGACGATTCACATATCATTTTACGGCTTTTACTGTCCATGCTTCTCGGTGGATTCATTGGTTTTGAACGCGAACGTTCCAATCACGCAGCTGGTTTGAGGACTCATATTATGGTCAGTCTTGGTTCGACGCTGATTATGCTACTCTCCATTTACGGCTTTGCCGATTTCATTAAAGAAGTTAATGTACGCATAGATCCCGCTCGTTTGGCTACGGCTGTGATCACTGGCGTAGGCTTTTTGGGTGCAGGGACGATTATGTTCACAGGTAAATCCATTACCGGACTAACGACTGCGGCTTCCATTTGGGTCGTGGCTGCTATTGGCCTTGGGGTGGGAGCAGGCTTTTATTTCCCGTCTATAGCGGCGACAGCGCTCGTATTTTTAAATTTATGGGTGTTTAACAAAGTTGAACTTCGGTATATGCGTGGACGCAAGCGTCATCTTATTACATTGTACGGATTGTCCTCTCACGGACTGCTGGAGCAGATTTCGACTTATTTAGAGCAAGAAAAAGTGGAAATACGTAAAATAATGATTAAAGAACATGAAAATGTCCCATTTCACGAATTACACCCAGATCGGCAGAGTATGGAGGTTTCCCTAGAGGTGCTGGCCCGTCATGATTTTAATCCCGTACGTATTGCAGCTGATTTACGACAATGGGAAGATATAGCTGCTGTCTCCGTTGAGTAATAGTCTACCTTTTTTTAACAGTTACTCTTAAATCCGATTGGGGTACTATGTAAGCATCGAAGTATTTTCAGCGGAGCCACGCATGGGATTCAAAGGGGAGGATGGCATGAACTCGGAACAACCGTTACCGTCTGGTGAGGATGGACAGCTACAAGCATCGGAACAGCGGGAACAGCCCAGACAGGGGAAACGTCTAAAATACGCTAAATTTCGCAAAGTGATTGCTATTATCATGGCGGCATTGTTACCCGGACTGGGACATCTTTTTTTAGGGCTGTTTATTAGGGGACTTAGTTTTATTGTATTGCTCCTGCTAGATATTTTTGCGATGTTGTATGTTTCCTCTGACGGCTTGAGGATCAACATTCCATTACTTATTTTGCTTGGATTGTTCATACCCGTTTTATATTTTTATAATGTATATGATGTCTTACAGTCAGCAGATTACATGGTTCGTTATCGGCGTAAGCCAGATCGTTATGCACGAATGGATGCTAGAGGCCAGCAAAGTAGTCCTTTTTATGCATGGGAGAGAGGCTTTGCTTTTGCTGTGCTAATGGTGGCAGGCGGTGGACTTATGATTTTGTTTCGCATGAAACCTCGCTGGTTGAGTAATTTCTTTGAGGATTATGGATTCCTTACGCTGGCCATTTTATTAATGATGATCGGTTTATTCCTTTTTCTAAGGGAAGCCTTTCTGAACTTTAAGCGTAAAAAGTTGAAAGAAAGAGGGTGAAGCTGGCGTGCACCGCAAAATAAGAGTCGGGCGCTACACCTCTTCGCTTCTGTTGATGGCTGTAGGCATTTTGCTTATTGTAGATGTGTTTCAAAATACTGAATATATGCTTCAGCTCCTCGTTTGGTGGCCCGTAATCTTTGTGCTTTGGGGACTGGAGTATCTGATTTTTTTTGCCATGTACTATCGGAAAGAAGGCAAGTCTGACAACGGAAGGCGATTCAGACCTGACCTAAAGGGGATTCTGTCCGCTTTGGTAGTGGCAGCCTCGGTTTTTATCGTGACCCAGCAAAATCATTATATGTATCTGTGGAACCGGGTCAGTCTCAATCTGACGTCAGCCTCTATGGATTTTAGCCAGGCTAAAGAGAATCGGTATGATATGGGTGGTATGCTGGTACCTGTAACTATGCAGACGTCCGATTTAGTAGTTGATTCGGTTAATGGTGATGTAACACTGATCAGACGGCCTGTGTCCAATATAGAGGTACGAGGTACTCTGTGGGTGGATCAAGCGCCTGCTGCCGAAGCGGACAAGATTGCTCAAGCTTCTTCACTGACTTCTACCGACGGCAAGACTATCCAGATTCGTCCGGAGGCAAAGTCGTACGGAGCATCAAGCAAACGTCAGCCTCGTGTGAACATGCTGATCACCGTGCCGGAGGACCGGCGGTTCAATGTGCAGATTAGAACCTCCAACGGGAATATTTCCTTGAATGGAGTTGATGCAATTGACAGCATTCGGCTTGAGAGCGGTAATGGAAATCTCACTGTTAATGACGCTATCGGCAATGTCAAGGGAGGCACGCTGAACGGTCAGGTTAAATTGCATCGGATTTCTGGAGATGTGGATGTGCGCACGAACCGTGGCGACATGCAAGCAGGCGATATTGAAGGAGCTGTGACACTGCACACCATGGTAGGTGATATTCAGCTCGCTCGTTCGGAAGGGGACATCACCGTAGATACTCAGAATGGTGACATGAATGTGCTGAATTCTACAGCCAAGCTGAATGCAAATTCGCTTAATGGCTCTATCAAAGTGCATAGCGAGCAGATAGGCGGAGATTGGAAAATATACAGTGCTGTCGGTGATATCGTATTGGATCTTCCGTCGAATGGAGATTTTCAGTTAGAGGGTTCAAGCAGTTATGGTAATCTTCAATCCGATTTTCCATTTAAAATAGACAGTAAAAGTATTTCAGGCCAAAACGGGACAGGCAAGTATGCGATCAACGTAGAGGGCAACAGTAATTTAACCATTAAAAAGTTACTGATGCCGTCGTTACCCGACTTGGATGATTCCGGGGGTACGACTGCGCCCGATACATCTGAAAGCTCTGCGGCTGAACCGGGAGCTTCTGAGACAGATACCTCTATAGGAATATCCGGCGACAATACGGCGCGTTGACAAGAAACTTGAGTAGACCGTACAATGTGAGTAGGTTTAGAAGTGAATTGTAAATAGATGCGTGGTAATTGATAGGATCGTAAGTAAGGGATAAGGCGGTGGACATATATGGCAGCACGCGTCCAGCATGCTTTGGAACTTCTGAAGAAGACAGGTGTACGCATAACACCCCAGCGTCATGCCATATTAAACTATTTAATGGAAACTATGGGGCACCCGACTGCAGATGAAATATATCGAGCGCTTGAGTCCAAGTTTCCAAGTATGAGTGTGGCTACGGTTTATAATAACTTAAAGATGTTTATAGAAGCGGGTATGGTACATGAGTTGACCTATGGAGATAACGCCAGTCGTTATGATGCCAATATTTCGGAGCACTATCACATCATTTGCGAAAAATGCGGAAAGATTGAAGATTTCAGTTATCCGTATTTGGCCGATGTGGAACGCCATGCCGCGTTGGAAACAGGCTTCGAGGTGCATGGACATCGTATGGAGTTACACGGAGTATGCAAAGCTTGTAGTAACAAACAAACGTAACGAAACAAGGAATAGAAGTTTTTTGTGCGGTATGTATATATTGTAATGGATTGGAAACGTGAGGAATTCCCCATAAGCGGGGATTTACCGCGTTTTTTTGTTTAAATCACTTTATTTTTGTTTTAAGTAATCTGTTGAGGTTACAAAATACGGAAATTCAAAGTTCATAAAATGGAGGTTCAATATTGGCCAGAAATCATTCCAGACGCCGCCGTAAACGTTCACGATTCAAAGGAGCGGCAAGCCTGCTATTATTTGCAGCGATTATATGTGCAATTACTGTTGTATGGTTTGGCAATCCCCTTCACGAGAAACCCGATTGGCAGGGCAGTGTCCGTCCTATTTTTATGCAGGGAAAGTTGACTGGGTATGAAGCTCAGAGCTCCGGCAAGAACATGCTGATGCCGCTTAAATTGGTGCAAAGTAAAATTGATCCTACGGTTCGCTATGAGGATGACAGCCAAACCGTCATTATGGCGACGAGACAAAACCTGCTCCATATGAAGGTTTCGAAGGCACAAGGGGAACTGAATGGTAAAACATATGCGCTGAGCGCAGCCCCTCAGGTAATCAGTGGAGAGGTATATATCCCGATAGAGGCTGTACGTGAAGTATACGGCGTTTCTATACACGAAGATCCTGTGACTGGTGCTGTCATCCTAATGAAGGCTGGGGAGAAGGTCAGGCTGGGGAGTGTAGAAAAGAAGGATGGCCCACAGGATGCTACAATCGCCTTACGTAAAGAAGCCTCTAGCCTATCTTTCATTTTGACAGATATATCTCAGCGGACGAAGGTGCGTATTTGGTCCAAACAGGGCGATTGGTATTTTGTTCAGTTAGACAATGGTTATGCAGGATACATTAAGTCAGACCATGTCGCTGAAGGAGAAGAGCTTGTGATCCCTTCGGTTAAGGACGATTTGTCCATCTCGGAAAAACATTGGGAGGGTAGATCAGTAAACCTCGCTTGGGAAGCTGTCTATAATCGCAAGCCCGATCCTTCCAAGTTTGATCCTATGCCTGGAGTAAATGTGGTGAGCCCTACGTGGTTCAGTGTCGTCGATCATGAAGGTACTGTAGAAAGCAAGGCAGATCCTGCCTATGTCAGCTGGGCACATCGCAAGGGGATGGAGGTTTGGGGCTTGTTGAGCAACAGCTTTAATCCCGAATTAACAACAGAAGCTTTGTCCACCTTTGAACGTCGAAAGTCGATTGTAGATCAGATGATTTCACTTGCCCTAGAAAATGATCTGGACGGTATTAATATTGACTTTGAAAATGTTCATACGAAGGATGGCCCAAATGTCACCCAATTTTTGCGGGAACTTAAACCGATGGCCCGGGAACATGATTTGATACTGTCCATTGATGTAACGCCTAAATCTCAAAGTGAGATGTGGTCAGCTTTTTTAGATCGAAAATCATTAGGCACCATCACAGATTACCTCATGGTAATGGCATATGATGAACATTGGGCGGCTAGTCCAAAGGCTGGTTCTGTCGCCTCGCTACCATGGACGGAAGCGTCAATTAAGCGAATTATTCAGGAAGATGAAGTGCCGCCTCAAAAAGTGGTTTTAGGTATTCCATTATATACTCGCGTGTGGTCCGAGACTCCCAAAGAAGGGAAGATTAAGGTCTCCTCCAAATCACTTGGTATGGAGTCAGCAGCGGATATCATAGCCAAATTTAAGTTGAAGCCTAAGTTTAGAGCTTCCGAAGGCCAAAATTATGTCGAGTATACAGAAGACGGCGTGGTCAAAAAGATTTGGCTAGAGGATCAGGTATCTCTAAAAGC